>JAJRCP010000027.1 GCA_028678885.1 Methanomicrobiales archaeon | reverse complement strand
TATCTCCAGAATCTCTCTTCATGATTCCATCTTCAGATTGTATCGGAAGCGAGACAGGGGGACAACTGACTCTGAATAATAATACCATCAAATTTCGCTGAAGAGGTGATTTAGATGAAGGTTACTGGTACCCAGAAATCCCAGATCCTTGCTTCTCGTATTGCATATTCGCTCGATGTGGATCTTCTCTCAACCCGGTACTCCCGATTTCCAGATGGTGAGCACTACCTCCAGATAGGGCCTCTGGACGATCAGACGGTGATAGTAGGAAGTGTGATCGACAGCGATTCATTTGTCCAGCTCTTGCTGTTGATCGATGCATGCGGTGATTCAGAGAATACTCTTGTCCTTCCGTACATGGGATATGCCCGCCAGGACAAACAATTCAAGGAAGGTGAACCCGTCAGTGCCCGAGCAGTTGCAATGGCGCTCGGGCGAGGGGTAGATCGGGTTATTTCCGTGCAGATTCATGATTCCGGTGTCCTTGTCCACTTCGGTCTCCCCGCAGAAAATTTGACTCCCGCATCCGAGATCGGTACATTCCTTTCATCCTCTGACTATGCCGATCCTCTTATCCTTGCACCTGATGAGGG
Source organism: Methanomicrobiales archaeon (assembly GCA_028678885.1). Classification (GTDB taxonomy): domain Archaea; phylum Halobacteriota; class Methanomicrobia; order Methanomicrobiales; family JACTUA01; genus JAJRCM01. The sequence goes on along the minus strand of JAJRCP010000027.1, from coordinate 5,204 downwards.
AGCCCTAGCATTTGCTTCAGCAATCGCACATGAAAGGGACTGGGACCATGATTTCCTAGTGAAGACCCGCATCAGCGGTGAAGAGGTACGGATGGAGCCAAAAAAACTGCCTGTTTCATCCCGCACTGTTGTGATAGTGGATGACATTATCTCCACTGGTGGAACGCTTGTCACTGCAACGCGGATGCTGCATGCTCAGGGAGCTGCAGAGGTGCATGCCGTCTGTGTTCACGGTATCTTCACCGGTGGTACATATACCGCCCTCCTAAATGCAGGAATCACTAACATATCCGCCAGCGATACCATCGAAAGCGCCCACAGCCAGTATAGTATCGCACAGTCCGTCGCTCGGGCTATAGAGAATGCTGACGATTGACGGTGCCCGGCTGGAAGGTGGGGGGCAGATCATCCGAATGGCAGTCGCCCTTTCCTCTCTAACAGGAACCCCAGTTCAGATCGTCAGAATCCGCGCCAAACGTGATAATCCGGGGCTGGCGGCCCAGCATATTTCTGCGATCCGTGCCGTTTCCATTCCCTCTAATGCGGAGGTTTCCGGCCTTTCCCCGGGCAGTTCTTCCCTTTCCTTCTCTCCTTCATCCCTGCAAAAGAGCAATTTCTCCCTCGATATTGGGACAGCAGGGAACATTTCCCTCGTACTCCAGACCTGGTTGCCTATTGGGTTGAAGGTGGGAGGGGGGATCATGGTCCGCGGGGGAACCGAAGTCCGGCACAGCCCCACTATCGATTATCTGGCAAGAGTCTTTCTCCCCCTCCTCCAGAAGTACGGAGCACGGGTGGATCTATCCATTCTCAAGAGAGGATACTATCCTGAGGGAGGCGGACTTGTCCAAGTCACGGTAGAGCCTGCCCACCTCATACCTCTGAACATAACTAGTGAAGGGATTGAGAGCGGAATTATCTCTTGTTCTTCTAATCTCCCTGATCATGTAGCAGAAAGACAGGCATTTTCAGCCCGGAAAAGACTGGAGGAATGCCTAGGTATCAATCCACCGGTGAATCTTGATCGACGCACAGGGCTAAGCACGGGGAGTTCCTGCACCACCTGGTGCGGAACAAAGGGAGGAACTGCCCTGGGGAGGAGAGGATATCCAGCAGAACGTGTGGGTACAGAAGCTGCAGACATGCTTATCAACGAAGTCCGTGCAGGTGGGCAGGTCGACATGCATCTCGCAGATCAGCTTCTCATCTATCTTGCACTGTATGGGGGATCCTACACCACAGGCAGCCTATCCTTGCATGCACAGACTATGCACTGGCTTCTCGGGGAGTTCGGATTTGATGTGAAGATCCATACAAACAAGGTCGTGGAGTTCGAGGCATGATCTATATTCTTGATTCCACCGTATTTTTCTCTGAATGGAATATAGCGGGAGAATGGCTGACCACTCCTAGTGTGCTGGAAGAGCTACGAGACGGCCGTTCACAGCTTCGGGCTGAAGTTTTTCTTGCGGGGGGATTGGAAATCCGCGAATCCACCCCTCCTTGCCGGAAAAAAGTGGAGGATGCAATGCGGGAAAGCGGGGATAAAGGAGTACTTTCGGCGGCGGATATTGGGCTACTTGCTCTGGCTCTCGATACCGGAGGGACGGTGGTAACGGACGATTTTGCGCTCCAGAATGTGGCTCACCAGCTTCATGTACCCGTTCTTTCGATCCACCAGAGGAAAGCAATACCTTGGCAATGGCGATACCGCTGCACCGGGTGCGGGCGGTACGGAGAGGAGATGGATTCCTGCCCTGTCTGTGGTTCTCCAATGAAAAGAACCATAAGATAGGAGAATACACTCTCCTTCATGAGTACCGTCGATGACCTGATCCGGAAGGCGAAGCAACTTCTCTCTGAGGGGCACAGCCAGAGCCAGATCGGAGATGAACTGAATCTATCCATGGAGACAGTCACTTGGCTCCTCACCCAGAACCGGAGCGAGACCGTGCCCAAAGACGTGCACATCGACTGGACCGGGGTGAGTTCGCATGGCTCGCTGTTGAACGAACTCGCCATCCTGATAATCCAGCGGTATTACACTGCCTTGGACGAGGCTGCGGAGACTCCAGGTGAGACGTGTGCAGATGTAATCGTAGGAATTGCCCTATCAGGTATCCCACTCGCAACGCTGATCGCGATGCAGGAGGATGTCAAGGTTGCCCTGTACTACCCGTCCAAGTACGCTACTGGGGATCGGCCTACTGGTTCCATCAGCGGAAATTTTGCCTCCATCAAGGGACAGCAATGTCTAATCGTGGATGATGTGATCACCTCCGGGAAAACTCTTAAGGAAGTGGTCAGTTACCTCCACTCCAATGGTGCACGTCCCCTTGCGATCCTAGTCATCTTTGACAAGAGAGGACTTCGCGAGGTGGATGGAGTACCGGTCTACCCGCTGTTTACAGTGACAAGACTGGATTAAGAATTTTTCTCTTCTTATCATATTCTTTATATAGAAGTTTAAATCACATTTTATGACACAGGTGATTATCAGATGCAACTTACCGGCCAACCAGTGATTATTTTGAGGGAAAACGTCGAAAGAACCCGAGGTCATGATGCCCTTCGTTCCAATATTATGGCGGCAAAAGCCATTGCCGCTGCAGTACGCACCACCCTTGGCCCACGAGGTATGGATAAGATGCTTGTTAGCTCCACGGGTGATGTGGTGGTAACAAACGATGGGCACACAATCCTGCAGGAACTCTCCATCCAGCACCCTGGAGGGAAGATGGTAGTCGAGGTGGCGAAGACCCAGGACGATATGGTGGGGGACGGGACCACCACTGCTGTGATTCTCGTGGGCGCCCTCATGGAGGCCGCCGAGCAGATGGTTACCCGGGGAATCCATCCCACCGTGATCGCTCAGGGATATCGCATGGGAATGGCGAAGGCTCTCGAAATCGTAGAGGGTCTCTCCATTGAAGTAAAATCTGACGATAGGAAAACCCTCATGCAGATTGCGGATACTGCCATGACCGGAAAATCCATCGAGTCTGTAAAGGGCAAGGCGGATGGTATTGTGGTCGATGCAGTTCTGGCGGTGGCCCAGAAACAGGACGGTAAGATTGTCTGCGACGAAGACGACGTGATGATCAAGAAGCATGTCGGGGAGAGCATGGATGAAGCGGAGCTAGTCCGTGGGGTGGTGATCGATAAGAGCCGGGTAGAAGAACAGATGCCCCGTACGGTGAAGAATGCAAAGATCGCCCTTCTCGCCTCTCCTCTTGAGATCGTGAAGACCCAGGTGAAGTCCAAGATCAAGATCACCTCTCCCCTCCAGATGGAAGCTTTCGATGCCCAAGAACGCCAGACCCTGAAGAACTTAGTGGATAAGATTGTCAGTTCTGGTGCGACGGTAGTACTCTGTCAGAAGGGGATTGCCGACGCTGTCCAGTATTACCTCGCAAAGAATGGTATCCTTGCCGTAGAGGATATTGCTGAAAAGGATATGAAATTTGCTGCCCGTGCGGTGTGCGGGAATATCGTGAACAAGCCTGAGGATATTACCTCTGCCGATCTGGGTGCTGCGCAACAGGTGGAGGATGTGGAAGACGCGGAGTTTATCAAGATATCCGGATGCAAGAACCCGATGGCGGTCACCATCCTTCTCCGCGGAAGTACCCAGGTGCTGATTGATGAACTGGAGCGGGCAGTCTATGATGGTATCCGTGTGGTCATGGATGCCATGGAGGATGGCAAGTTTGTGGTCGGAGGCGGCGCAGTCGAGACCGAGCTCCTCCTGAAACTCCACGATTATGCGAACAGCGTCGGTGGAAGGATTCAGATTGCCATCGAGGCCTTTGCTAACTCCTTCGAGACCGTCCCGAGAACCCTCGCAGAGAATTCGGGGTTCAACGCCATCGACAAAGTGGTTGACCTGAAGACCGCTCACGCGAAAGGAAAGAAGTACATGGGGCTGAACGTCTATACCGGCACCATCGAGGATATGAAGAAACTTGGGGTATTTGAGCCCATGCGGGTTAAAACCCAAGCGATTATGAGTGCCACCGAAGCAGCAACCATGCTCACTCGGATCGATGACATGATGGTCAGCAGTAAGAAGGCCGGGCCCCAAATGCCGGCAGCTCCATCAATGGGATAATGGAAAAAACCTGATAATTTTCAATTTTCCGCAATCTTTTTTATTATATAAAATTTCAATCTTGAGGGGGAGGGGGGAGAGTCCCGTTGCGGGATGCTATTCCCCTTCTTGTAAAATGAGATGAGGAGGGAACCAGCAAAGACATGATACTGCAGTTCTCCTTAAACGGTTGTACTGGGTTGAATGCTGGTAATATCTTTCCACGAATTGTCACCAATAAAGTAAGAGACGGTAAAACAGACTATTTCATTATCATTTTAACTATGTTTCCAAGCAGTGGATCATGCCCTGAACTTTCTGGATCATTCAATTTGCAGTACATTTTGGTGTGATTTACTACTGTTTTGATCGCGTTTAATCATGGTTTCGTGCAGGGAAGTCCAATTTTGCAGAAAGTTATCTCCCTGATCGTCAAATCAAGGGACGGTAAAACAGATGTTGTATCAATCTTTTTTACATTATATTCATGCAGTGGTCCCATGCTTTTATTTTGCTGAAGGGAGAACACAGAATTACCTTCCTGAGGATTACATCACATTTTCTTGATCATTCTTTCCTCCCCAGATCCCAACGGTATATTAAGGCCCCCAGATAAGAATTAGTAATCTCTTTAAAGCCGAGGTAGTCTAGTCCGGGAAGGCGGCGGCCTCGAAAGCCGCTGGTGCTTGGCACCTCGGGAGTTCAAATCTCCCCCTCGGCGTTGCCTTTTTAAGAGAGATGACCTGTTTTTATATATATCGGAATTGACAGGATCAATGCAAGATCCACCCCACTGGTATATTAGAGAAGATATCCGAAGGAGATTTCAACCGCTATGTTTCATTCGCTATCAATTCAACGGGCTCTTGAAGAATTGCATTCCACACCTGCTGGATTGAGCGAGGGGGAAGTACGGGAACGTCTTGTGCGATATGGGCCGAATACACTCGTAAAGCAAAAACGAAAAAGTCTTATCCTTCTTTTTGCCGGGCAGTTCACCGATATATTGATCGTAATTCTTGCTATCGCCGCAATTATTTCTGGATTTCTTCAGGAATGGCTGGATGCATACGCAATTCTTGTGATCATCCTTCTTAACGGGGCCATCGGTTTT
>JAJRCP010000006.1 GCA_028678885.1 Methanomicrobiales archaeon | reverse complement strand
TTTTCCGGATAGAGTGAAGAATCGTACAAGGCAATCTCCTGTACTATGGCACTAGTCGGTGCCGGTCTCGCGGGAAGAGAATTGCCTCCCTGATATTGGTGAGATCAATCATGGTCATCACCAGTCTCTCAGCGCCGAGACCCCATCCGGCATGCGGTGGCATCCCGTACCGGAATGGGGTAAGATAGAATTCAAAATTCTCGGGTTGCAACCCTTTCGATCTGATCTGCTCGATTAGGAGTTCGTGGATATGAACACGCTGGGCACCACTTGCGAGCTCCATGCGTGGATGCATGAGATCGAATGCCCGACAAAGTTCCGGACTATCGAGATGAGGCATCGCATAATAAGGTTTAATCACCGTTGGCCAATCAATGATGAAATAATGCTCCCCCATCTCCTCTCCAATCGCCTTTTCTGCCGTAGTTCCAATATCATCGCCAAAGGGGATATTCTCCTTTGTCTTACGGGCGGCGATATCAATCGCATTCTGATAGGTAATGCGGGGAAAGGGTGTACGGGGGATGATCAGCTCGTTGATGGAGAGCGTTTCGAGCGCTTCGCTGCACCTGTTACTGACCTGTGTATAAACTTCGACTATTAGATCTTCCAACAGACGCATCACATCTTCGTGATCGGCAAAAGAGACCTCCACATCAATGGAGGTCGCCTCGTTCAGGTGCTTAGTAGTATTGTGCTCCTCTGCCCTGAAAATGGGGCCGATCTCAAAGACTTTTTCGAATCCTGCTGCCATCATCATCTGCTTATATAGTTGCGGGCTCTGACTCAGAAATGCCTCTTTCTCAAAATATGCGATAGGAAAGAGTTCCGTTCCACCTTCGGTGGCTGCTGCCACAATCTTCGGGGAGGTGATATGGATAAAATCACGGGAGAACAGAAACTGGTGGATTGCCTTTATCACTTCGCTCCGGATTAAAAATACAGAGGTAATCCGGGGTTTCCGGATATCCATGAACCGAGCATCCAGCCGTGTATCCAGTTCTGCAGGAACCTTTTCAACGACATCCAGGAGAAGGGGTGTTTCGCATTGATTGAGAATCTCGACTTCATCCGGAACCAACTCCCTTCCGCCAGGGGCTTTGTCAATAGCTATCACCCGGCCCCTAATTCGTACAACCGATTCGCGCGATATTCTTTTCAATACATCCAGTACTGCCGGATTCACCTTTTTTTTTGGTGCTGTGACCTGTAGGATTCCGGTACGGTCGCGGATCAGGAAAAAGAGCAGCCCCCCCAGATCCCGCACCTCATGCACCCAGCCGGCAATCTCGGCATATTCGGTCTCGGGCGTGACCTTCTTGATAGGCATATGCATATCGTAAAACTGTATTAATATGGAGCTCAGGGGATATAGGACTTTATATTCGGTTTTCCCTCATCTGGTATCCTTCTTGGATCAGACAGGATCAGTTGGAGAGAAGAGTGGCATCCCACATCGGAAAAACTCCTTTTCGTTCTCTTCGGGCAAATCCTTTTATATAATGTAGGGAAGGTCTCTGTGGGGAAATTGGAATGAGTATCCATGAATTTGCTCATCTTGAACACCAAGCGATTGAAGACCTAAAAAACCTGGAAAGAAAACATGGAATTATTCTCCTCGCATATAGAGAATCACCTGAACCCGCACCGCTATCAAAGGATCAAATTGCTGAGTTACAGACCCTAGAGAAGAAGCTGGGTTTTACTCTGATTGCGTATCGGTAATAGTTCATCTGAAAAGGCGGTCAAAGCAGAAGGATCCATACTATGTAAACAAAATAGATTCTCCGCGGTAAGGTCATGAGCTCCCTCCCGAATTCTCACGTATGTTTAAATATAATCGTTTATTATTTTAATTTTTTAATTAATCAATGAATTTTATTCAAATTTAAATTTTACCCGTTATTAATAATTTCTAATATGTGCCCAGCAAGTTCCCTGCTCGTTTCCTGATTTTTCATCAAAGTGTCGAACCGATAGGATCCTGCAACCTCCACTTCATCGCGGATATCCTGAATAAAGACCGGTCTGAGATCCTGATAGAGTTCAAAGGTTCCGCGCGATGAAGGCTCTTTTCCCCAGGCCTTCATCAGTACACCCGCGGGTCCACTCACTGGTTTCATTCCAATGAACGGGCTACACGCAATCACAGGTCGACCAATTAGTTCCTCCCGCACGCCGGGACATTCCAGAATGGGCATGATACTTGTTACAGGGTTGCTTGGACCAATGATAACTGCCTTGCTGTCCTTTAGGATAGATCGAACCTCTGGAGTAGTAACGGGCAAAGCGGGAAACTTGCGGTGGATACCGGTAATGGGGACCATTCCCTGGTGCTTAACCCAGAAGTCTTGGAAATGCATATCGCCAGTATTCGTTGTCACCATGGTTTCTACGGGGATATCCGTCATAGGTAAGATCTGCGATGTGACCCCGTACCGCTGACAGAGAATCTTTGTGGACGTGGTTAGGCGTTCACCCATCCTGAGAAGTTCTCCCCGGATAATGTGCGTAGCCCGGTCCAGGTCTCCGACGGAGAGAATCTCTTGGTACCCCAGAGACCGAAGAGCTCCATGAGTTGAGAACGTATCATCCCTGATCCCCCACCAGGTGGTAGTATCAAGAATACCAGTAAATAGGTAGATCAGGGTGTCTATATCAGGTGAGATATGATTCCCGCTCATCCAGATATCTTCTGCAGTGTTCACCACAACTGCTATCTCAGTATCATCTTGAAGTGTCCTCATACCCCAGATGAGTTTGGGGGTACCTGTGCCACCCGAGAGAAAGGTAATCATTCATCTTTAGTTACAGTATCGGGTCCTAAATAGGGTGACGGAACATGCTTCACGATTGTGCATATGGTTCAAGCCGCTTATTACTTACGATTCCACCATTGGCTAGAGAGACAGGAGTGTTTATACTCTCTTGAGGGCCATTTCTCGCGTTTTACATTTTCCAAGAATGTGGAGATTTCTGAAAATGATATAGGCCATGCGCCCAGATCCTTCATATCGCAGGGTTTTTTATCAGGGATCCGACCCAGATGTATATGGATTGCGAACACAAACTGCTACTGCATTCTTGAACCATATGAAATTCATCAAAGACCCTGTGCATGGGTATATTGAAGTAAAAACCGGCATGGAGAAATTCCTTGACTCCCTTCCTCTTCAGCGGCTTCGACACATACGGCAGCTTGGCTTTGCATATCTTGTGTATCCGGGGGCAAATCACTCACGCTTCGAGCATTCTCTGGGAACGATGCACCTCGCATCCTTGATGTGCCGGAACTTCGATATGGATGAAGAGGTAAGCAGAATAGTGACCGTGGCAGCACTTCTGCATGATTGTGGGCATGGTCCCTTTTCCCATGCAACAGAGGCTTTCATGAAAGAGTATACAGGAAGGGGACATGAACAGATCGAATACCTCCTCACATCTGAACCCCTGATGAGCCTGCTCGAAGATGCTTCGATAAATCCCAATGAGATCGGGGAGATCCTTGAGGGTCGTCATCCGCTTTCCACCATCATACATGGTGACTTAGATGTTGACCGCATGGACTATCTCCTTCGCGACGCTCATTATACTGGGGTACCCTATGGGACAGTTGATGCCCAGCGCCTTATCCAGAACATCCTCCTGAGCGA
>JAJRCP010000026.1 GCA_028678885.1 Methanomicrobiales archaeon | reverse complement strand
GAAGGTACCCTCCTGCCAGAAGAGATCGATACAACGATGGTTGAGAGACATCTCGATGGAGGGAAAAAGATTCCTCCCGTCGATCTCATCATCCGGACCGGAAATGAACACCGCACCTCCAATTTTCTTCCCTGGTTTGCAAATGGTAATGAGTGTGCGGTATATTTCTGTGCCCCCAACTGGCCGAGTTTTCGGAAGATCGATCTTCTCCGGGCGATACGGGTGTATGATCAGAGAGTGTGCCTGAAATAGGTAATTGGATACCAGGGATTTATTCAGAGGGGAACCAAGTTTCTAGAGGATTACTGATTCCTCGTAAGGTTTCCTAAAAAAAGTACATGTCTCTGTTGATGATTGTATCTCAGATGAATACTGCGGCTGCGATCACAGTGGTCCATTTTCCGTTCTTGTCACCCGTAGCGGATTGGCAGGTGTGCGTGGTCTTGAATATCTTCCCGCTGGCCTTGTAGATCTGTTCTCGTTCCTGCCATGCTTGATCTGGATCGAATTCAATACCGAGGGTGGTTGCAAGCATGGTGGCCGCGAGATCTTCGGCATATTCTCCAGACTTCTCCGCGGTCTCACCGTATGCATGATGTTCGGAAAGATATCCGTATTCTTTGTTCGATTTTGGGCGGGCAAGCCCGATCGCGGATGAAATCAGCCGGTTTGGCTCATTGGTCTCATTTCTTGCCATGACACAATGGACAATCTGTCCAGGCTCTAGGAGTTTCAATCCCTCATCTGCGGACGCCTGTTTGCAATTCGGAGGAAAAATGCTGGAGACATAGACCAGGTTAAATTTTTCAATACCCGCCTTGCGCAGGGCAAGCTCAAAGGAGGCGAGCTTGTCCTTGTGTATTCCCACACCTTTGGTGAAAAAGCACTTGATTGGTACAATCATTGATAGTACATCACATTTAATTTTTTTAAAGGTATGGTTGGAAGTGTAAAACTGGAGAATTTGACTCATTCTCATTTAAATGAGGTAAAAGGAAAATCGATTTAGAGATAGTGTATCGTTCCATTGTCTGACAGCAATAATCTCTCCGGTGAATAAATCCACCCCAAACAATGAAATCTGTACTTCCTCTCCGGTTTGGGGGAGAGTCGAGAGTCTCTTTAAAATCACTTCCCGGGACCTAACCTTAAGTTCCAAAACGACGCTGGCGGTCCTGGAAATCCCGCAGAGCCCGTAAAAAATCCACCTTCCGGAAATATTTCCAGTTGATGTCTGAAAAGAAGAGTTCCGAGTATACCGACTGCCAGATTAGGAAATCTGTCAGATGCTGTCCCCCTGTTTTGATCACCAGATCCGGAGAGTACTGGAATGTGAGCCGGGATTCGATCATTCTTTCATCCACCGCTTCTGGACGGACCCCCTCTTCTGCAAGGGTACGGATGCAACCGGTAATCTCGTCTCTCCCGCTCTTTCCGATGGCAATCACGACCCGGGTCATTCCTTCACCTGATTCCTCGTGATCGGAGCCATAATGGAGCGAAAGCCGACTGACAGAAGAGATCTTCCGGAGGGGCGGGAGATAGTCCTCCAACGCCCCCGTCTCATACGAGCTGATATGGATGGTGAGTCCGGTAATACCCAGCTCCACACACCAGGTCGCAACTTCAAACGCTTTATTCGGAGCTACCCGCATATCTTCCTCAGAAATCAGGATACAGAGATGTTGCGGGTACCGTCGCAGTGAACGGATCAGAATCCGTTCATAGATCCAACGAATCATGAAGCAAACTTCCTGAGTGCGTCCTCGTCCATCGTATTCAGGAAGTCTCTTGCCTCGCACCATCCTCGGCGTGCTATCATGATCCCATACTTTATGTACGATAGCTCCTTCTCGTCATGTGCATCGGTTCCGATGGCGAGTTTTACCCCCTTATTGCGTGCTTCCCGAACATGAAGGTCGTCCAGATCGAGACGGTGGGGAGAGGCATTGATCTCGAGAGCAGTGCGGGCATCTGCAGCAGCATCGATGACCCGAATCATATCGATATCATAGGATTCCCGCTCTCCAAGGAGTCTTCCGGTAGGATGACCGATGATATCCACATGGTCGTTCGTAATCGCGGTGATCATCCTACGGGTAATGGCATCCCTCTCCTGTTTGAATCCCGAGTGAATTGAAGCGACTACCAGATCCAGATCCTTCAGAACAGATCCGGATAGACCAAGAGTGCCATCTGTGAGAATATCAACTTCGGTTCCGGTCAGGATCTGGCAGGGGGAATTCCGGTTTATCCACTCTATTTCCCCCATCTGGTCCCGGAGTTTCTCTTCGGTCAAACCATGGGCAATGCCCAGGGATGCGGAGTGGTCCGAGCAGAGAAGATAGAGATACCCCGCGGCAGCTCCTGCGTTGGCGAGTTCCTCAAGAGTTAGATGGCCATCACTCCAGGAAGAATGCGTGTGAAGATCTCCCTTTATCTCAGTTTGGGAGACGAGCTGTGGAAGGGAATGCTGGAAAGCAAGGGAGATCTCTCCTTGGTCTTCCCTTATCTCCGGAGGAATGTATTCCATGCCCAGGAAGGTAAATATCTCCTCCTCCCGGGGGAACGTGTGGAGTTTTCCATCCCTGCGATCTTCGATGCCGTATTCATTCAGCTTTAGCCCACGGGAGAGTGCAATCTCCCTCAGGCGTATGTTGAATTCTTTGGATCCGGTGAGATAGAGAAGCATGGAACCATACTCATTCTCCTTGGTAAATCGCATATCGACCCGTTGTCCCTCACATCGTATAGAAGTGCGTCGATCACCTTCATCGATCACTTCCTGTGCAATCTCACGGAGCCTGGGATTCACTGAAGAAGGAGAAAGAGCAACGACAATGTCAATATCTCCAATTGTGCTTTTTCCTCGCCGATAACTACCTGCGACATCATAGGTCCCTAAGGGTAATACTGCAGTGACGCACTGAACGACCTGGTCGGCCTGGAGGCGGGTCATTCGCGACCCCTGCCGCCGGTAGAGGTCGATCGCATGCAGGATCTCTTGTTCCTTTCTCTCGCCAAACCCCTTGATGGCCCTGATGCGGTGTCCCCGGGCGGCCCGTTCCAGATCTTCGAGACTTTGGATTCCCATGGCTCTCCAGAGGCGGGCAATGGTCTTGGGGCCCACTCCTTCCAAGTTCAAGAGCTCGATCAGGGTGGCTGGTATACCTGCACGGATCGTCTCCAGTTCTTGGAACGTTCCCTTGTCTAAGATCTCCTGGATTTTCTGGGCAATCCTTTCTCCAATACCCTCGATCTGTCTGATCTCCTCACCATTCATCGACCGTAGAGATCGATTCAACCGGGTGATCTGCTCAGCTGCTCGGTGGTATGCACGTACCTTAAACGTGTCCTCCCCGCGGATCTCCAGCAGCTGTCCCATAAAGTGTAGCAATTCCGCGACCCGCCGGTTGGTTTCGTCCATGTCTATTCATTGCTCAAACTTTATATTTAATCAGCCCACTTCTCGCGATTCTTCTTTCAACATCCTCTTTCCATGATAGATATTGAAGGTCGATGCCCCCAGAAATGCTCTTTCTGGCATGCTTCTCAGACTTATCCTCGAAGGAGGAGGGGAATTCCTCCGATCCCGCCCATTAAGAGGACGCTTTCCGCTAGGTTTGCACCTGATCACGCCAATTTCTACATTCATATGTTCTAAATCATCTGAAAAACCACACATCCGTAACCTTTCTTAGGCAGAAAAAAGAAGAAGCATAATACTACGAAGAAGAAAAACATAAAAGAGGTGTCGGGCAAAAAATAGCTTTTTTTATGCTCGTATTTGTCGGATTGGGGTTGTACAGCTGGGAAGATGTCTCTGTGAAGGGACTTAATCACATCCGACGAGCCGATCAGCTGTATCTAGAGACGTATACCTCCCGCCTCATGGGATCGAGCATTTCTGAAATGGAGCGGGCGTTCGAAAAATCGATCACCCTTCTTACCCGTTATGACCTGGAGCAGAAACCTGATGCCTTTCTGGATGCCGCACAGACGAACCTAGTGGTCCTCCTCACCGGGGGAGACCCAATGATCTCTACCACTCACACCGATCTCCGCCTACGCGCTGCGGAAAGAGGGATCAGAACTCGAATCATCCATGGGGCCTCTATCGCAAGTGCGGCCTGCGGACTATGCGGACTCCAGAACTACCGGTTTGGAAAATCATGCTCCATACCCTATCCCCATCCCGGGTGGTTTCCGGTTACACCTCTGGAAACGATTGAACTGAATCAGTCTCTGGATCTCCATACCCTTGTCTTCTTGGACATCACCGATGAACGTTGTATGACTATTGGTGAGGGTATCATACTTCTGCAGAAAATGGCAGAGAAGAAGGGCACTACCCTTCCACCTCTTTTTATTGGGGTCGCCCGAGCCGGGTCACCGGAACCTCGGGTCCTTGCAGGGTTTCCGGAACAGCTGCAATCTGCAGACTTTGGGCCCCCCCTACACATCCTGGTCATTCCTGCCGACCTCCACCCGATGGAAGAAGAATATCTTCAAAAGTTTGCACGGCAATGAACATTCTCTCCTACGGTCAGAGTATCGAGGGGCTAATTCCCACAATCCGGTGTACCGCACCGGAAATGACCATCCTTTCCCTGGCAGGAGGGACCGTGTTTCGCATGGTGGAAGCATACGGAAGGGACGGAATGCGTTTCCTGGAACAAGGAGATCGAATAAACGCGGTGGCCAGTTTTGGATACGCTTCTGGCTGGTTCAGGGCTGGGGTATTTCTCGGTCTAGTGATTGGAAATCTTCCGGAAGGGAATGACATACTCGAAGATGCGATTGATCCCCGAGAAACACAACGATTGCAGGAGAAGATAGACCGCTATTATCGCCTCCTTAAGGAAGGAATCACAGCGCTGGAACCGGCTCCAGATGGGGTAAGTACTCTCCGAAAGGGTGCGGAGGAGATTCTCATCCGAGCAAATTCCGCCCTCAAGGAGGGAAGAGAACATTGTTCCGGGAATCAAATTCTCGAGGCACTTCGGAAGTTTGGGTACGGCCATGGCTGGCTCGATACAGGGGTACGGACTGGCCTTTTCCGGATCACGGGGAATCGTGAGTTATTCACGATATAAATTGCTGCAAATGTTTATAGTATGCATCATAATCATACATGGACAATTGAGGGCTAGGTTCGGATGTAACCTGTCGTCCAAGGTGGAGAATTGAAGACATCGCACTGGAAATGGATGTGGATCTCAATCACCTTTACGACCGTGGTTCTCATTGTGGTGCTCTATTTTACCATCAATGAAAATACCTTCGTGTACATTCGCCGATTGAATCCGATCTTCCTTTTCCTTGCCTTCCTTCTGCACTTAATCTCCCTTGCCTTTTGGGGGCTGCGTATCCAGATCATGACAAGAAACCTTGGATACAACGTGAGCTTCCGGTATTGTTTCAATCTGATATTGGCGAACCTGTTCGTTGGAGCCATCACCCCTGCCCAGGCAGGTGGAGAACCCGTGCGCATCCATCAGCTTTACCGAGTCGGTGTTCCCATTGGGGATTCTACCGCTATTGTGATCACAGAACGACTTTTTGATGCGATCGTTCTAGGGATCACAGGTGCCGTTGTAATTGTATTGCTGGGGAGTCTAGTCGCAAGTCCAACCTCGTCGACAATGATCGCACTCTATATCTCTTGGGTCCTCATGGTTGTTGCTATTGCCCTCTTTCTCTATGCGATACGTTCTCCAGTAACCCTGAAGAGGGTGGCGAAAAAGTTACTCAGCTGGTCTCTTCGGAAATGGGATGTAAAACGCTTGGATGCACTGCTCGGGCGAATCGACCGAGAAGTGGATAATTTTCACGTGAGTTTGAGTCATTTTGTACAGAAAGGAAAAGGAGGGATAATCGGATGGCCTATCGTATTTACTGCCCTGTTCTGGTTCTCCGAATTTTTTACTGCTTCTCTCATTTTGATGGGATTGGGTCAACCCCCTTATGTAATTCAATCATTCGTCGCCCAGATTATTATTGCTATTATCATGATGATACCTCTCACGCCGGGAGGTTCCGGAATCGCTGAATTATCCGCAACTTCACTCTACGGTTTGTTCATCCCTGCATCGATTGTTGGAGTGTTTGTCGTGCTCTGGAGGGTGATTTTTTATTATTTCCACCTGATCATAGGGTTTGTCGCAGGGCTCGCTATCATTCGACGGGAGGCCACGACGGTGAAAGTGGAATGAACCCCAACGTTTATTCTTGAGAAGCACAATGTGGTTCTGTATCCATGGAATATCAGACATGTAACGTCCAGGGAGTATACATTACACAGACGGAGCAGGGAAACGCCCCAACCGTCCTTCTCCATGTGGAAAGCAACCACTTCATGCCCATCTACATCGGGCTGTGGGAGGCAATCTCGATAACGAATGCCCTCAACCACGAGACCCTCCCCCGGCCTATCACGCACGATCTGTTCACCGATCTCTTCTCTCGTCTCGATATCTCCATGACCGCCCTCCGCATTGATGCACTCGATGATGGGGTTTTTTTTGCGAACTTGATTATCCGGCAGAGAGATCGTGAGGAGATATTGGACTGTCGTCCTAGTGACGGGATCGCTATCGCTCTCCGCCTCAAGGCACCGATTCTCGTCTCATCGGATGTCGTGAATAAGGCAGCAGTTGAACGCGAAGAGCTGGAGAAGCTAGTTGATATTAAGAGCTATCTGTAATCCGGTAACGTTTTTT
>JAJRCP010000025.1 GCA_028678885.1 Methanomicrobiales archaeon | reverse complement strand
GGCTTCTGCAGCCCTCCACCGCGTGTTCAGATCTCCTTCGTGGAGAAGCTGAATAATAATCGTAATATTGTCCCCTTCTGCCGGGGGTGATGCTACGTCCGCTTCGTTATCCGCCATGCCGCTCACTCATTCATGGGGCTTATACCGGATGAAACAATAAGGTTTCCTTTTTTCAGACCGGTATCGGTCTCTTCTCCAGGATCTCAAGACTCAGGTCGAGTGTGGTCACGGAATGAGTGAGGCTGCCCAGGCTGATGACATCGATGGCCAGAGACGCATAGGCATCGATATTGTCTTCGGTGATTCCTCCAGATACTTCGATGATCAACCCTTTCCTAAGCCCCTTTCTGTTCAGGAGATCGAGTGTCTCGGAGACCCGTTCCACGCTCAGGTTGTCCAGCATGATGATCGGGACTCCCATGCGTGCCGCCTCCTCTGCCATGGACGGCGTGGTTACTTCGACTTCAATCAGGCGATAGGGGCTCTGCGCCTGGGCACGGGTGATCGCTTCCTGGAGAGGGACAAGCGACAGGTGGTTATCCTTAATCAGGATCATGTCGGAGAGCGAATACCGGTGAGAATCCCCTCCTCCGATCACGACCGCTTTTTTATCCAGCAACCGTAGTCCCGGCGCGGTTTTACGGGTGGATGCGACCCGGCATCGAGGATTGATCGCGTGAACCCGGTCGACAAGCTGTCGAGTCCGGGTGGCGATGCCGCTCATCCTACCCAAGATGTTGAGGACGGTACGCTCGGCAAGAAGTATCTTTTCGGCTGGACCGTGGATCTCCTGGATCCGGGTTTCCTTTCTTACCAAAGAACCATCAGCGACCAAGCTCTGCACGGACAGGCTAAGAGATGAGAGCAGCGCTTCAGCCTCTTCCATGCCGGCGATGACGCCTTCCTTGCGGGCAAAGATGGCTGCGGTGCACCAGATTCCCGGCACGATTGCTTCTGAGGTGCTATCGCCGAACGGGGCGTCCTCTTCCAGAAACCTGTGTAGCAACTCAAGGGGTACATTCATGGGTCAATCTCTCCTATCCTTTCGCCGGACCGCTCCTGCGCACAGGAGAAAGACCTCAGACCCAGATACCGCCACTGATCGATCATGTTCCGATCACAAGGGGACTTTCCATATTCTTTAACAGAGCAAGGATGGAGAGCGCGGCAAGATAACTGGTGGCCGGGTTGTCCGGGCTCGGCACATTGGACACCTTGATGGTGATCTCTCCAAAACGTCCCCGGGCGTATACCTCATGGATGTTCCGGTCGGTCGCCGGATCCACCCAAATCTCGACATCCGCATCGCGTCCCGCGGCGAGACTTAGAGCGACCGCGACATTGATATTGCGGGGGAACTCCCGGATGCAATCGTGAGCTTTGCCCTGAAAGATCAGCTTTCTCTCCTTTATTTTCAGGTTTAGGGAAGCGGGATTCTTGGTGGTCCGCAGGATCAGGGTGTCCATGCCTACGATCTGGCCTACCTTCAGGCTGTCCAGACCGGCGATCGCCCCGCTCGGCACATAGATCCTCCTTTTCTGTGCCCGGGCGGTCTCGATGAGCTGCCTGCGAAAGTCGGGGTCTGCGAGCGCTCCTGCACTGAGCACCACCAGATCTTTTCCGCAACGGAGCACTTCCTCGGCATATTCCTGAACCGCTTCCACCGACGCAGCCTCGACCACCAGGTTATAATCTTCCCGGATAAAGGACGAGAATTCGGCGAAGGCCGGAGCTCCGGACTGCCTTGACAGCTCATGTGCTTTTTCGGGGATACGATCAAAAAGTGCCCGGATATCGATTCCTGCGTCGCTACCGGCAATGACCCGCCCGATATTGCCGCATCCCAGGAGCCCAATCGAGACCATTGTGTATCTGTGAGAGGTGGTATGGATTAATAATTTTGTTCGCGTTCTCGTATCTGGCCGGAAAGATAAATGCCGGCCACTCAAAGTATCTGTACATGGAAGGGCCTTTCCCGGTCGACCACCTGGCAGAAGAAAATCTCCCGGACTTTGCGGGTAAAACGGTTTTTATCCGGTCATTTGGCTGCACCCTCAATCTTGCGGATAGCCTGAGGATCGAAGCGGTGATCCGACAAAAAGGAGGTATTATCACCGGGGAGGCAGATGCGGCAGAGGCGGTCGTGGTGAACACCTGTACGGTGGTGAATAGGACCGAACATGAAGTGCTGCGTTTCCTCCGTCAGCACGCGAATAAGGAGCTCTACGTTCTGGGCTGTATGGCCACCCTCCAGGAGAAGGTGATCCGATCGGTCTGTCATCCGGTTTTCCTCCCTTCCTCTCTCCTGGAAGCATCCACAACACTGGGGGTACGGCTGAATGGTGTGATTGGAGTAATACCCATTGCCAGGGGATGCCGAGGACGATGCACCTATTGTATGGCACGGAGGGCCCGTGGGACCCTCCACAGCGAGACTTGCGGTGACATCTGCAGGGCAGTCTCAGATCTCATGGCGCAAGGGGTGCGGGAGATCCAGTTGACCGCTCAGGACGTATCATCCTGGGGACTGGATCGCGGGCAGACCCTTCCGCATCTGCTTGAGAGAATAATAACGCTTCCCGGAAACTACCGGCTTCGCCTGGGAATGATGAACCCGACCACTCTGATCCCCCTTGTGAACCAACTACTCCCTCTGTTGGAGAGCGAGAAAATGTACGCGTTTGCACATCTTCCCCTGCAGAGCGGTTCAAACCTGGTTCTAAGAGCGATGGGGAGGGGATACACCACCCAGGAGTTTCTCGATGTTATCCGGCTGCTGCGAGACCACATTCCCGATATCTGGGTGGCGACCGATGTGATCGTAGGATTCCCCAAAGAAACAGAAGAGGATTTCCAAAAGACCGTTCACCTGATCGAAAGGGTCAGACCGAATAAGGTGAATATCACCCGCTATTCCGCCCGTCCTGGCACCCCGGCTGCGCTGCGCCCGGATATCCTGGAACGTACCAAAAAAGAGCGGTCAAGGAAAATGTCCCTCCTCGCAGAGCTCATCTGCAAAGAAAACAACCAATCCTGGATTGACAGAGTGGTGCAGATGGTAGTGGTGGAACGTATCAAGCCGGGATCGGTGGTGGGCCGGACATCCCACTATCGTTCGGTGGTTATGCGGGAGGACCTGCCATTGGGAACGGAAGGATATGCGCGGATTACCGGGGCGAAGATCCATTATTTCACGGGCTCGTGCATATCCAAATGATTCAGGTCTTTATCCGCCAGAACTCCCACCAGTGCTGCCGGGGAGGTGGGAGTGCGATAATCATGTGATCTGTCATTTTTGCACATTCACCCCGGAGCCACGAGATCTCATCAGATTGCAGCTTTATCACCTGATTTTTTCCTTCCATCTCATGCATGAGACGTTTTACCTCCTCTCTGAGGTGGTCCTGCTCCAGATATACATCAGACTGCGTTGAGGTCATGTGGTCGTGCAGTGGATCTTTATGAGACTGATCTAGTGATGCATCAGCTGCCATGTATCTTACTGTAGGGTCGCTTTCAGGATTACCTGAAAACAGATATGTCTCGATAGCCAGTGCCACCCATTTTGAACGTGAAATCCCTTTTTCAGAGGCAGAAACGTCAATTTTTTTCACCACATCCTCGGGGATGGTTGCGGTGATTTGTGCCATGTATTACTCATGTATGAGCCATGTATATCCACTTTATGGTTTGACCCAGACGATGGTTATGGTAAATATCAGGTTGATTCACCTTGTTGAATCCATGTATTATATACGTGTTCTATGAATTGGAATCCATGGGCCATTGTCTACGGATTAACATTGTTGTTATAGTACAAACAAAGAATTTCGCCACTTCCTTTTTTGAAAAGGAGAACGTGATTTACCTGAGGGTAGGGTGACGAATATTATTTCTACACTTTCTTAACAGATCAACCAATATTTTTTCCATGTTGTTACTTACAAAAAATAACTTGGTCGAAATTCTAAGGAACATTCCCACCAAAGATACTCGACTGCCAGCCCAGTGATCGCTTCATAGAGAACGCCAGAGGGGGAAGATATTCTTGATTCACAAACAAAATCCTTGAGGGCACTACAAGTCCGTTACGTTGCTGATAATAAGGTAACAATGGCAGGATAATCTGTTGTCTACACAAGGTTGATCTGCCATATGTTCTCCGAACCGTACTCTATACATGATGTATACTACTGCATGTGCCTGTATCGATCACCCATGATCACAGTATGGATCACTTTAATCTCCAGTATAGATCATGTGACACATGTTGATCATGTAGATTTCATGTAAAATCATTGATGATGCAGTATCCTGTGCAGTAGATCGGGAACTTCAGGGATCAATGAAAGAACTCATATGGAAAGGGAACGGATTTAACCATGTGACTGATGAAGACGACCTGATCGAGAAGGGCTACACATTACTGATGGACCGCATCAAGAAGGCACAGGAAGAGGAAGAGAAATTATCAGAAAAAGTGAAGAATCAAAAAGCAGTCCTCCTGTCCCGAATGGCGAAAGAAACAATATCAGTTGTTTCTCAGATCGGACTATCCCTTTTGCGGAGAGGAAAACAGGATACCAAAGGAGAGATCTACGACCCGGAGTATTACCGGGAAAAAATGATTGTGCTGGGCAAAACCAATCCCGTCCCGTATCGTCCCGACAATCCCTCCATGCCGGTGGTCGATCAGTTCTGTGTTCTGTCCGAAAAAGGGAAATTCTATGAACTCATGTACAGCACCGACGGTTTTCTGACCGATTCCTATCTGAACCCGATTACACCTGAAGACGTGCTGCAGATCTACGGAGAAGAGCCACTCCTGATGCTCTACCACGCGATGAAGGACTACCTGAAAGACCGGGAAGATCTGATTCAGGCATTGCAAAGAGTTCTCGATTTCATTCTGTCACCAAAGGTGTCTCAGAAATAGGATGAACTCACCGCAGATGATGGTTAAAAATATCAGTGGATGAGATTTTTTTTTATTTGTATATCTAAAATAAGAGAGATTTTTACGATTACACTGGTATTAAAACCGAATGTCTATTTCTTCCACCCAAACATCGGAAACACCGGTTTGAGTGGGTCTTCCTCTTCCGTCTTCTCCCCGATAGAGGAGAGGCGAAAAGTACGGGAAGCCATGTGCCCTTGTTGATTTTTATAAGTGAGAAGTACCTTTACACTCTCGATCATGTTGGGAAGAGCGAATATATGGGTGGCATCAGCTTCCAGATTGGGCAGATCGAACTCCAGATTCTGGGGGACGAGGGTGACATGGATATCCTGTGCGGTTTCGTTCCCTCGGTTTCGCAGAATGATTCCCCGTGCGTCCTCTGGCAGGCTAGCGATAACATCCGGGAAATGAGTCGTCTCCCCCATAATGCGGAATGACATGAACAATACGCCTAAAATGATGACTGCCATCGCCCCATAGAAAACATCGAGGAAGAACAACCCGACTGTTATCACCGCCGCAATGGCCAGAACTATATTCCGAATAAAATTCTGCTGTGCCACGGGTTCACCAAAGAATGGAATGGGCCCGGTGAGATTCGGACTCACGACCTCCCGGTTATCAGCCGGGCGCACCACCTGGCTATGCTACGGGCCCTCATTATACCCTATATCGTTCTCCACACGAGGTATTATACATTATCAATAAAGAGCACCATTATTGTGGTAGGATCAACTACCATGACGAAGCGGTACCTTCTGGGAAATGAGGCGATCGCACACGCGTGCCTCGAAGCCGGGGTGGATTTTGTTAGCGGATACCCGGGAACCCCTTCATCGGAGGTAATCGAGACCCTTCTCGCATTTGAACATCCGTTCCATATCGAATGGTCGGTCAATGAAAAAGTCGCACTGGAGAATGCACTGGGTGCCTCCTGGAGCGGAGTACGAAGCCTGGCCACCATGAAGCACGTGGGGCTGAATGTGGCCGCTGATCCCCTGATGACCAGCGCCTATACGGGGGTCAAAGGCGGGTGTGTGATTCTGGTAGCGGACGATCCGTTTGCCCACAGCTCCCAGAACGAACAGGACAGCCGCTGTTACGCAAAATTCGCCAAACTCCCCTGCCTGGATCCGTCCACCGTCCAGGAAGCACATGACATGATAGGGGAGGCGTTCGTTATCTCGGAGGAACTGGAACTGCCCTGCCTGTTTCGGCCCACTACCCGGATCTGCCACCAGAAAAGCGACGTAAAACTCGGAGAGATCCAGAAAATCCATCGAACTGGAAATTTCCAGAAAAATCCCCGTCAGTACGTAACTATACCGGCACACGCCCGGGTTCTGCACCATATCCTGAACGAAAAGCAGCCAAGAGTACGAAAGGCTCTTCTCGACCGTTCCCTAAACCATGCAAACGTGCGGGGAGATCAGGCAGTGATCGCCAGCGGCATCGGAGCCGCCTACGCAAAAGAGATCCTTCCCCCGCATACCTCCCTGCTCACAGTAGGCGCCTATCCCATCGACGAGGCCTGGCTGGAAGATTTTGTCCGCCGTCATACCAGGATTCTCGTGGTGGAGGAACTGGATCCTCTGCTGGAAGAGACCGTGCGCCAGGTGGCGGGTACCATCCCGGTGCACGGAAAGATAGACGGCCTTCTTCCTTCCGAAGGCGAACTCTCCATTCCCTTGGTTTCATCGGCGCTCCACAAGGCGGGATTTATTCCGTCTGATAAGGTGGTGGTCACTCCTTCGCCTCTCCCCGACGTCCCGCCACGGCCCCCGATCATGTGTGCCGGCTGTATGCATCGGTCTACCTTTTACGCGATGAAGAAGGT
>JAJRCP010000005.1 GCA_028678885.1 Methanomicrobiales archaeon | reverse complement strand
TTCATGGGTGGATAAGGTCAATATTACCATGGCGGGCGTATACCCTCCTGTCTCG
The DNA here is from genome assembly GCA_028678885.1 of Methanomicrobiales archaeon. Classification (GTDB taxonomy): domain Archaea; phylum Halobacteriota; class Methanomicrobia; order Methanomicrobiales; family JACTUA01; genus JAJRCM01. Next base: position 2,638 of record JAJRCP010000005.1, on the reverse strand, counting down.
CCATCATAAAAGGGTATCGCAAACTGGAACGGATTTGGAGAAGCATACTTTTTTACCTGGCATCTCCATTCTTCCAGTGGATGCGAACAAACCGACATCAGTATTTCCTCGATCTGGCGCATCGTTGCGCACATCAGGGGACCTGTTTGCGCCGCAATTTTGGAGCCATCATCGTTGATGAGTACAATACCATCGTCTCGACCGGGTACACCGGGGCACCCCGAAAACAGTTGGACTGCACCGAGATTAAGAGATGCTGGAGGAAGGAGCATAATATCCCCTCCGGCTCTCACTATGAAAAGTGCCGGAGTGTACATGCGGAGATGAATGCCCTCATCCAAGCAGGAAAGCAGGCCCGGGGCTGCACACTGTATCTGGCCGGGTACGATGTCGCAACCGAAGAGTCAACGAATATCTGGCCATGTTTTCTCTGCTCAAAGATGATCGTAAACAGCGGGGTGAAAACGATCATTATGAGAACTGGGGACTCGCAATTTGTGGAGATGGACCCGGTCTTTCTTTATCAGATGCGGAGCCGGGAATCACTGGGTGAGGGAGGTGGGTGAGAGATCGACCGCTCTGATGAAAAAGAAAAGAGTGGTCCCTACAGCTAGAGAAATAAATTACCGATTTCTTTAAGCTAGGATTGATGTGTTAGGGGTGGATGATGTTTCTCTTCAGGTTTATGTTCAAGGGATAGAGATTGAGGGTTGAAGGGATTTAAAGGACCGGAAAAATTTTTTCTTATTTTTCCTCTCCTGTATGAACAGGTTCGCTTTCTTGTGCGCAGGTCTCATCCTTGAAAAATCCTGACACATCCTGTACAACTCCATTGATGGAAACGATCTCTCCCTCCTCATTGAGTTCCGCGACTGCAGTCACCGAAACGGTAAGCGGGGTCTGATCTCTTCGCTTAAGGTGCACGAGTTTCTTCTTCACAAAACCGTTTCGCCGCAATTCCTGAAGAATCTCTTTTCGTGCCTCAGGCTGGGCAAAGATCTCGATGACATTGATACCCTGCAAATCGGTCATGGACTCGTATCCGAGGATATTGATGAAGGACGTATTGCCCCAGAGAAATCGTCCTTGAGGATCTGCCGTGCTGCGGTACTGCCCCATATTCAGATACTGGATCAGGGTGCGGTATTGTTTCTCACATTCCCGTACCTGTTGCTCCGACCGTTCGCGGGTAAGATTATTCATTAGGGTGTATTGTCTCTCCTTCTCCACCTGCTGTTCCTTTTCCCGGGTTATATCGTGACCAGATCCCTGAATTTCCGTAAGCTCCCCCGAATCCAAGAACCGTCCGCCATAAGTCCAGTCCTGCCACCGAACCGATTCACCTGCAGCCCGTGTCTGGCAGCGTGCGACCGGAGTATCCTTCGAAAGTGAGGCGAGACAGCTTCGGACCGCCCCCAAATCTTCTTGGTATATAAAAGAGAGGAGGTTTTTCCTCGTGATTTCTTCAGGCACCACATTGTAATATCGGGTAAACGCAGGATTCGCATAGGTAAGAGAGAAATCCGGGGAAATTCGGCAGATGAGTTCGGGTTGGTCTTCGATGATTTCCCGGTAGCGTGCCTCCCGTTTTTCGAGCATCTCCTGATATTTCATTTGGGCAGTGACATCCTCAAGTATCAAAGTGGTCCCCCGGTTCCCATCATCAAAAGCAGTGGGCACCTGCTTTACCCGGAATACATGCTCTGCTCCCTCTATCTCACAGCGAACCTCCTGAACGGTGGTACGTGCATCATCTGAATGCAGAGCGAGAGCCTGAAACAGGGGAGTATCGATCTCTGTAAATTTTTTCCCCAGCAGAAACGTTTTTTCCATTTTCATGATAGAAAGAGCTGGTTCATTGACTTGAAGAATCCTCTTTGCATCATCCAGCATTATCACGAGATCGAAGGAAAAATCCAGCATTGCTGAAAGAGGTATCAAGTGAGAGAGATGGAACACCTTCGCTGACCCCACGGTGTCCATCTCCACCTGGCCTGAAATGAGGAGCATGTCCAGGTATTTGGCCATCAGATTTCTGTTCATCTTTATCCGGAAGGATAGATCTGAAATGGTCAGTCCTTTCGGATGCATTTTGAGGAGATGTTTGATCCGGTCGACCTTACCCTGATCGAGGATACCCATGATGAATGATATCTCCTTGGGATGATAAGGTAGCTGCCAGCTACGACGGGTACCCAAGCGAATAGATGGAATGTGGGCGGAATGGCAGTCACTCATTTCTGGAAATGAATTCTTCATTCATTGTAGGCAAAATCCTGTCTGTTCTTATAATATCATTTTATTTTATTGAGGGGACAAAATTCAATGTATTGGGATAAAACAAATATTTAAATATTAGAAATATAAATACACAATTGCCCCCATTGCGGCGATCTGCACGTCAACTGATGGAACACGTTCTCAATGCGGGCAGGGGTGAGGCGTTCTGTCTCACTCCCTCGATTCTTGACATCGTTTCAGACGTGGAGCTCAGAACCTTTCCACAGGAGTTCGAGAACAGGGAAAGAGTCGTCTGTCGTTCACACAACAGCTTCCGGAGCAAGGCACTTTCTTCAATGAACCGATGCAAGGAAAGGGCAAAGGCGTTTTGCGCACTCAAAAGAGCAGCCTTCATGTC
>JAJRCP010000024.1 GCA_028678885.1 Methanomicrobiales archaeon | reverse complement strand
TTTTTGCCGGGCAGTTCACCGATATATTGATCGTAATTCTTGCTATCGCCGCAATTATTTCCGGATTTCTCCAAGAATGGCTGGATGCATATGCAATTCTTGTGATCATCCTTCTCAACGGGGCCATCGGTTTTTTGCATGAATATAAAGCCGAAAGGGCACTCGAAGCGTTGAAAAAAATGACGGCGCCACGTGCCCGTGTGATCAGGGACGGGTTGGATATCCGTATCGATGCTCGGGGGCTCGTTCCTGGCGATATCATTCTTCTCGAGGAAGGAGATCGGATACCCTGTGATGGCAGGTTGATCGAAACGGTGTCTCTCGAAGCTGACGAATCAGCACTTACCGGTGAATCAATACCTGTTCGAAAAGATGCGATCCCGATTCTCAGCAAAGACCAACCCTTACAGGAACGGGACAACATGATTTTCCTAGGCACTGTCGTCACTCGCGGTCGTGGAAGAGCACTGGTGACTGCAACAGGGATGTATACTGAACTAGGAAAGATCGCAAAAATCGTTGCGGAAGAACCGGAGCACACAACGCCCCTCCAGAAAAAGCTTCAGATTCTTGGGAAACAAATTTCTGTTGCAGCATTACTCATTGTTGCTCTGGTTTTTCTCCTTGGATTGTTGCACGGGTTTCCACCTTTTGATATGTTTCTTGTTGCAGTCTCACTCGCGGTTGCAGCTATTCCGGAAGGGCTGCCTGCTGTGGTTACAATCACACTTGCGATAGGAGTGCAGCGAATGGCACGGAAACATGCGATCATTCGCAGGTTACCTGCGGTGGAGACGCTAGGGGCTGCCACCGTTATATGTACCGACAAGACCGGCACATTAACGAAGAATGAGATGACTGCACGGCAGATCTATGTTCATCAATCCGTTATCAGGGTGACGGGTGAAGGCTATTCGGTTAAGGGAAGTTTTTTAGACGCAGAGACAGGCCGCCCGGTTATCCCTCTCAACAGCGAAGATGGACGGGAACTACTTTCTACCGGTGTGCTGTGCAACAACAGCAATCTCGTTACAGACGATAAAACCGGTGTCCCATCTATTGTGGGAGATCCAACAGAGGGAAGCCTGGTGGTCCTTGCAGAGAAGGCAGGACTACGGCAGGAGGAGTTGAGGAGGTCTATTTTATTCAAACAGGAATTGCCCTTTGACCCAGCCCGTAAAATGATGACGGTAATTAGAGAGCACGATGGGCGAATGAGGGCCTACACGAAAGGGGCACCGGAACTCCTGATCGCAAGGAGTACCCGAATCCTCCGTGATGGAATTCCCGTGGACCTTTCCGAGCAGGAGAGGCAAGAAATTCTGGAAAGAAACCGTCAGATGGCATCCCAGGCACTCAGGGTTCTCGGGTTTGCCTGGCGGGACCTTAGTAACCAATGGGATGAGGCACATGTCGAGGAGGATCTCGTCTTTCTGGGTCTCATCGGAATGATGGATCCACCACGTCCAGAGGTGAAGGCGGCCATACAGGCTTGCCATACAGCAGGTATCCGGGTAGTGATGATCACGGGTGATAATCCGGTCACAGCGTCAGCAATAGGACAGGAGCTCGGATTCCTGGATCCGGAACGTGAAGGGGTCCTAACTGGTGCAGAGCTCGATGCATACACAGATACCCAGCTCCAGGATATCGTGGAGCGAGCTGTTATTTATGCTCGAGTATCCCCGGAACATAAATTACGGATTGTGGATGCACTAAAAGCTCGTGGCGAGATCGTCGCAATGACCGGTGATGGTGTGAACGACGCCCCTGCCATCAAGAGATCGGATATTGGAGTTGCCATGGGCCTCACCGGTACAGATGTAGCTAGAGAAGCAAGTGACATGGTAATCAGCGATGATAATTTTGCGAGTATAGAGCATGCGGTAGAAGAAGGCCGTGTAATCTACGAGAATATAATGAAATCAGTAAAATATCTGATATCGTGCAATATCGGAGAACTTATCGCCATATTTCTAGCAATCATGGTCGGACTCAGAAGTCCGCTCACCCCCATCCAAATTCTCTGGATGAATATCGTAACGGACGGGCCCCCCGCATTGGCCCTAGCTATGGACCCGCCAAATCCACAGATCATGAAACGACCACCCATCAGTCCACAAGAAAAGATTCTGAACCGGCAGTCGTTGGTGGAGATGTTTCTCGTTGGTCTCCTCGTTGCCTTGGGGACTCTGGGTATATTTGTATGGTATCTTAACGGCGGCCCCCTTCTCGCATTCAAGGCAGGAACGATGGCATTCTCCGTTATTATTCTGTTTCAAAAATTTTTTGCACTCGCAGTGAGCGGCTCCGGAGAGCAACTGATTGTCGAGACAGGATTTTTCAGGAACCGATGGTTATGGCTAGCAATAGCGTTTGGCTTTTTATCTCAGATCCTGATCACAGAATGGTCACCCGTCCAAACAATCTTTTCCACGGTTCATCTAACTTTCATTGACTGGGTTGTCGTGATCCTGGTATCATCCACCGCATTCCTGATCCCGGAGAGTGTCAAAATTGTTCGAAACCGGGGAAAAAGAGGAGAGTACCAGAATTCCATTACTTAAAACAGTTAACTGGGGGTATTGCGGGTAAAATATTTGCACGATTTTCTCCCAGAAGAGCAATATTCTTCCTGACATGGATTTTTCCATATATTCGAATCCCAGCAAGAAGGGATTCAAAACGCCTATTCCCAATCGCTTCTTCAGGCCCTTCCCTTT
>JAJRCP010000023.1 GCA_028678885.1 Methanomicrobiales archaeon | reverse complement strand
TTGCATCGGATCTATCAATAATGGGATATTCTACTTCTTTTCCCATTTCTTGAGTTCGCACACTTCGGAAAGTGTTCTCCCCCGCCGTATTTCCTCTCGGATTCGTTCCTCGCCCTTTTTTACTTCGAGGGCCCTCCGGGCGATTTCATATGCCCGATCTTCAGGGATTACCACCACCCCGTTTTCGTCCCCAACGATCCAGTCCCGTGCTTTCACCATCTGCCCTGCGCAAGGGACTTCGGCATTGATCTCACCGAATCCCTTGGGTTCACCTGCATTGGGAACTATTGCCTTTGCAAATACAGGATAACCGAGTTTTCTGATATCGTCCACGTCCCGCACTGCACCATCGATTACCACTCCACTGATTCCCTTGTTCATGCTGCTAAGCGTGGCGAGCTCTCCCCAGGGGGCAACCGTGACCCCCCCATCGTTATAGATGACGATTACGTCTCCGGGCGAAGCCGCATCGATTGCTTCTACGGGCTTCGCCCAATCCCCCGCAAACGTCTGAACCGTTACCGCCCTACCGACCATTTTCACGTTTCCACACAGCGAAATGATACCTTGCATTGCCCCTTTTCGATGCATGGCATCAGAGATATTCGGAGTGGAGACCCGTTCCAGAAGATGTCGTATCTGTTCATCAAGATTCTCCCAGGAACGGGAGATCTCAACCGGGTGATCGATTGCCTCCCGAATTCTTCGGGTTGATTCGGCTACATCCGCAGATCGGACGATCGATCCTCCTATGATAATAATATCGGCCCCTCGGGCCACCGCTTCCGCAGCGTCTTCAGCCTTAAGTCCTCCCGCCACCGCAAGAGGCATACTCACTTCTCCGGAGAGCTGGATCAAAAGATCGAGCGAATGCATCCCTGCCATCTGCTGGTCAATACCCGTATGGGCACAGATGTAATCTACCTTAAATCGCTCCAGTTCGTGAGCCCTCTCCACCGGGTTTCTGGAGTTGATCAGGTCTGCCATGATCTGCACACCATAGAGACGAGCAGCCCGGACCGCCTCCTGAATCACTGAATCATCAGCTTCGGCGAGGACGCATACCACGGAAGCTCCTGCCTTTGCTGCCATCTCCACTTCCAGCGTTCCCGTATCGGCGACTTTCATATCAGCCACGAGCACCTGGTTGGGGAATCGTTTCCGTAGCTCGGTGATGGCATGCATCCCTTCGCTCTTTATAAGCGGTGTCCCCACTTCGATCCAGTCTGCACCACCTTGGACTGCCTCCTCTGCGATCTGCAACGCTCGCTGCAGTTCGAGCAGATCGAGTGCCACTTGGAGTACTGGCCGTTTCATCTGTACGGTACGTTGAAGGGGGAGGTGTTAAGGATTACTGGTAGCTACTCTTCAAAGGGTGCAGTCATAAAAAGAAGGCCACTTCCGCGGTATTCCCAGACCAACTGTTCCTTTAGACTTCTCTCTCCACAGGGAGACCTGCTGCCTTCCATTGTTCAATTCCGCCTTTCAGGCTATACACTTCGTGGAATCCGGACTCCCGCATGATCCGGATAACCTGTGAGGCGCGAATCCCTCGTCGGCAATATACGGCATAGATCCGCGTTTTATCCAGCCTACCCAACCGCTCCCGGAAAGAAGGATCAGAAAAATCGATGTTCTCTGCACCTGCGATGCAACCCGCATGGTATTCATCGGGGGTGCGGACATCAATGATGATGCATCCTAATATTCTGCGGTTCTTTTCTATGATCTGGAGGAGCTCATCAGGAGAGCACTCCTGACAGATTGGGGACTCATTCCTCTCCATAATTCAGGTGTAAGTATTCTAATGATAAATACACTTTACCGGCCGAATAATTCCCCCTCAGGAAAAGGTCGAGGCAGATCCTGCTCGGTAGACACCGTATATTTCGACGTTATCTTTATTGTCTTTTATGTAATTCCCTAGAAGAACAGGAACATATCAAGGAGCGGAGAACCGCTCGGAAAACAGGATCTCCTCCCTTTTCTTCTTTTGTATCGTTGGTACCTCCGCGGGATACCCTGCAGGAACCAGGGAGATGAGCGTATAAGTCTTCGGGATCCCCAGTAGCTTTCGAACCTCTTCCGCGTAGCCCTTCTTGTCACCGGCTACCCAGCAGGAGCCGACGCCATATGCCCAGAGACCCAGTATCAACTGGGTGGTTGCGGCAGAGCAGTCCTCCAGATAATACTTCTCATCCCTTTTCCCGAATATCGCGAAACAAACCGGTGCCGTGGCAATAAATTTTCCATAGTCCGCAAGGTCGGCAATTTTCCGGAGCATCTCCTTCTCCCTGACAGTACCGATGAGCCATGGCTGGGCGTTTAGTGCCGTAGGTGCTAGTGCTGCACAATCCAGAGCGTCATGGATGATCTCTTCGGAGATGGTCGCATCACGGTAAGAACGGACACTCCTTCGGGATTTGATCACGGTGATGCCAATATTCATGACCATACTCTGCACTTCACGGGTATATGGATTCTGCCTTTCATAGCATGACGCCAAAAAGTCCCTGCAGCCAATGCCAGAGGTTCCCGAACCCTTGGACGATGACGATACCGGGATCGATATGCAGTAGCGGAAGGACCGTGAGATAATAAGCAAAGGTGGCGATTGTACTTCCCACATTCGTGAGTGCGGCGACAAGCACGACCCGGAAGAGGGGGATCTTTCGCATCTCGCTGAAATCCTCTGCATGGATAATCGCACGAAAATCAGCAGCAGATGGTTTCCGGATCTTGGCTTCGGTGATGGCAGCAAACCAGCCGGCCGCGACCAGGGGGTTCAACGCGGTAAGCCAAGAAACACCGAAAGCAGTGAGGGCAGACAGCGGATGTCCACCCGCGAGAAGAGCACAGCCTGCAGAAAGAATCCCGTGGATCACAATCCAGTACATGAAGGCCTGTAGGAGAGTCTCCATGCCCAGGCCGGAGAACGCAATGGCAAGAATCAGGAGGACGAAAAGTCCGAGAACAATCGCACCAAAGATCTTTCCATAGGGAAAGGAGCGCGGTTGCCCGGTAAGCTCGGGTGGAGGCGGGATATGAGCAGGGTCTTCCAGATATCTTTTAACCCCTCTGACGTGTCCCGCTCCGACCACCGCAAGTACACGTTCATTCTGCATTCTGAGATGAAGAAGGCGGCTCGCGATGTAGGCATCCCGTTCATCGATGAGGGCTTCCGCACCCCGAGGGGAGAACTTTCGGAACTCCTCGATGGCAACGGTAACCATATCCTCCCGGGTGAGTGCATCGATATCGATTGATTCCTCCTCTCCGGAGAAAAGGGAGACTGAGAGCGCGTAAATCAGGCGGAGTTTTTCCCGCAGACCCATTCCCTTCCAGAACCGCGATAGAGTGATCCGGATATCCCGGTCCACTAGAGCGACAGGGAGGTGTTCCCGCTCTGCTTCCTCGATAGCCGCTTTCATGTCTGCGCCTGGCTCCACACCCACATCCATCCCTATTTTCCGCTGCAGATAGGAAAGAGTCCACTGGATGAGCATCTGGGTGAAATTTCCCGAACGAAGGACCTCGGAGATCTCCGGGGTCTCTTCTCGCTCTTTCAGGGCGCGAAAGCGAAGCTCGTCCAGCTCGACAGCGATGACGGTGGGCCTAAAATCGGCGATTGCCGTTCTGACTTCATCCACACTTTTTTGCGAGACATGGGCGGTACCAACAATGCGGATTTCATTCACAGAGGATCTTCACTCCCTCACCGTCTATCAAGATCCGCCTTCCCTTGACCCGTTCCAGATGTTTTCCGTGTTCACGGACCCGTGCTTCCTCCTTCCTTTCTGTCTCCCTGCGGTTGATAAGATTACGGGAAAGGGCGAAGGCCTCCGCTTTTCCTATCTCTTTTCCAAGGCCAGGGCAATTCTCATGGAAGAGCCTCTCCTCGAATAACAGGAACGGATAGGTTCTGCAGATCCAAGGACGGGATAGATAAATCTGGCAGCAGTTCGTTTCCAGGAAAATGCATCGATCCCCTTTCTTCTTTAATGCCCATTCGAAAGTGCATACCTGCCCGGAAGGGAGAGGAACTTGTTCTGGATAGGGTTCTGCGACGCATTCCCAGGAAGAACTCGTCAACTCCATGATCGCCCGGATCTCGGTGGGATATATCATCACCCAGACATCTCCTCCCCGACAGCAGTCTCCGCACCGCTGACACTGGAATCCGATCTTCTGGATCTGTTGTGCGATCCTATCTATCTCTGACATATACGGTTAAAATTTTCAAAAACTAGGCGGCCATTTTCGGTATGACTCACTTCAGGATGCCACTGGACACCATAGATATGTTTAGTTTCATTTCCAATGGCTTCTATTTGGGAAATATCCGAATGCGCGAGAACCCGGAACCCTTCCGGTGCCAGGCTTACTTCATCTGCATGGGATGCCCAGACACGGATATGATCCGCATATCCCTCCAGGATATCATTGTGCTCATCGATCTGCACCTCTACAAGACCATACCCGCCCGCTCTTCCCTTGCGTACCGCTCCCCCCCGAGTGATTGCGATGATCTGGAATCCGAGGCATATTCCAAGCACAGGGAGACCCAGGTCAAGGTACTGAGGACACATTCCGGATCTATCCATCGTGGGCCCACCGCCAAGGATAATCCCCCGACATCCCTGTGCCATATGTTCTGGCGGAACTTCATTGGAGACTATCTCTGCAGCTATCCCAATATCCCGCAGTGTGCGTGCAATCAGGTGGTTGAACTGACCGTAGTTATTAACCACATACAGAGGACGCATCAGTATACATGGGATGTTTTCTGCTATAGCCCTTTGTTCAGCTGAACGCCTGGACCACTTGGAATATCTTCCCCCGGATCTCCTCCGGTCCAAACCCGAGCATACAGGCAAGTATCATCGCTCCTCCAGCCCCCATTCCCTCCTTCACTTCTCCGATACAGTAGCGGGCAAGACCCGTATGCCCCAGGTCTCCAAAGTCGGGATCGATATAATAGGCCTGCACTCCTATTTCTCGGGCAGTTTTCTCGAAACTGGCGCTTGGGTCTCCCTTGACATACTCGGTGGTACCAATAGAAGGAAGAGAGACACCCATCTTAGAGAGAACGGCCGAGACCGCGAGCATCTGAGTTCCTCCTGCAAGCATTACCTGTCCTTGAAAACCCTGCACAATACCGGGTGCGACCGCGAGCATGGGATCCCCTGCATAACGGACGATATCTAGAGGGTTTGTGATCCCTTCCCGTCCGATTCTCGCCACAACCATGTCGCAGACCTCCTGCTTGAGATGAAGGGGATTGGTGATAAAACTACTGCTCACTTGGGCTTTGTATCCCAGAGCCCGCAGGACGCAGAGGGCCGTAGTCGTTCCACCCGGAACGCATTCCCCGAGAACCAGCAGATCACCGCATCGGGAGAAGTATCTACCCACCCAATACCCTCTTTCATACAGCTCCTCTGCCTTTGGAACTGCGTCCTGTGTACGGGGGTCCCTCCCCGGCACCCCATACACGTCTAGGCAGGGAATGACCGGAGGGTTGACGAGCCCTGCATTAATGAAGAGAGGGGTGAGATCCATGAGTTCCATCATGGCACGGGTGATGGTTGCTGGTGTGGGACAGCCAGTGGGTGTGTTGGGCTTCGATGGCTGGCTCTGGATAGAGCCGTTTAGCACGAGCTCTGAATCCAGGTTGGGGGTAAATAAAGTCTTTTTCGGTGTGGGACCAGCCCCAGAGATACCGGGGAGCGTGGAAAGAAGAGTATTCCCTAGAATAATGGAAAATATCGGCCGAGTAAAATCGGTGGGAGGAAGATCGCAGCGAAAAGGCATAGCGATCTCTATATGAAGGCGGGCATTAAAAATAACTTACATCATGTTTGAGGTGGAAAAACGGCTAGAAGCACGGGGTGTGGAGATGGGAGGAATCCTGGAGGCAGCCATGGCCTTGTACGTTCCTCACGGTCTCTCCTCTTCCGATGCAGAAGGAATGATCGCCGCTAAGATCCACAAGGCGTTTCAGGATCCCAACATTTCCTCTCTCTTGATCGGGGCCATGCTCCTTGAGGACGAACTCTGCAGAAAAAGGAGAGATTCCGAGATTGCAGATGATCCGGTATTTCTGCTTTCTGATGAGATACTCGGTATGGCCATTGCAGAGTATATTGGCGGGACCTGCGCACGATTTGAGTTCACTCGCTATGACCAGAAGAAACCGGGGATACTCTCCCGGCTCGGGCCGTTCTTGGATGATGCAGTCGCCGGCCTGATCGCTGGATGTACCTCTCGGTTCTACAGTGAATGCCTGTGAATTCTCTTCGTGCACTACTCCAGTTCGCCACCATTATTCCTGTTGGGAAGCTGCAGGACCTTTCTGTATTCGCCCGCCGGCTCTACCTCTTTCCCGTTGCAGGATACGTGATCGGGGGTATTGCTGCCCTTGCAGTATGGAAGGTTGAGAATCCCGCTCTTGCAGGGGCGATCGCACTTGTGCTGGTACTCATCCTCTCCGGGTTCCACCATTTTGACGGCCTTCTCGACCTAGGGGATGCCCTGATGGCCCAGGGAAACCGTGAGAAACGCATACAGGCACTCATAGATCGGCAGGTGGGAACGGGGGGGGTAGGTCTTGGATTTGTCGTGAGCCTTCTTTCCTATGGAGCCCTGCTCTCGCTTCCTTCACCGTCAGTGGCCATCCTCTCGGCAGAGGTCTGTGCCAAGATGGCAATGGCGGGGATGACTATTTTCGGGACTCCAT
>JAJRCP010000022.1 GCA_028678885.1 Methanomicrobiales archaeon | reverse complement strand
TTTTTTCCCGTTCTGTAAGGAGTTCGCTGATTATACTGCGTATCAGACCATCAGGACGGTCGCGAAACCGGACTCCATTTGGTGCCCGTAACTCTCCCTTCGGATCTTTTGTCTCAGGAGAGGCATTGATGGTCATCATGGCCATGGGATAGAGCGATTTTAGGTCCAGTACCACTACGTTCTCCTTGATACCCCTTGTGGGATCAAATACGGTAGCCCCCTCAAACTCTTCTGCCGGTGCGTATCCTTTGGAGGGGAGTACAAAGATAGAATGCGCCTTCCGAAGAATGTAGATGTCGATTACATTTGAAGAGTTCAGGGTACGGTCCAGGGGGCACCCCACATACCGGGCGATCTCCCGATAAAAGTCGATAATCTTGTTCTTCCGGTCGATCGCGACACAGAGCTCTACGTCCTTGAAATTATACTCGATCAGACTATCAGGATGTTCTTTCCATAGCTGCGAGAGCGTCGTCTGATATCGCACTTTTCGTTCGCCCAGTTCCTCTTCTGCGATCGAATCCAAGCGATAGGACTCTTTCTGGGCTCCGTGCATTTTTTTATAGGCATCCAGGAGGTCAAACAGAGCACGTCCCCGCAGGGCACTTCTTTCTACCCGTTCCGGCAAACGGGCGAGGGACTCTGGTGAGAGTCCGAGTGTGCTCATCCTGTTACTAATATAAGGAAGGTCGAACCCCAGGAAGTTCCATCCGCTTACAACATCGGGATCCCGACGGGAAAAATATTCAATAAGCCCTTCCAGCATCTTTTTTTCATCGGTATAAGAACAGATGGTATGCGTCCCGTCCCTGAAACAGCCATTTTTTAACCCTCCACGGGCTTTCAGAGCATACACATCCAGCGGGGTGCAGCTCTCAAGGAAAAAAGTCACATAATCATCTTCGAATGAATCCCAGCAGGTGATACAGATGATACGATCCTTTTCGGGGGAGGGGAATCCCCGGGAATCATCACACTCAATATCGAGAATACAGACCCGGGCAGGAGCCGGCACATCCGCGGGCACAAGGGTGTGATAGTCCGTATGCAATGACGGAGCAACCACCCCGCTTGTTAGAGCATGGTCAATCATGAACCGTGTGGTAAAGGGGATATCTGCTTCGTAATGCTCATACCGCTCTCGGATATCACGCACATCGGTCGGCCTCATGGTATAGAGCCGGTGTAGTGGCACACCTTTGATAGAAGTATAGGTGACGCCTGTTTCCACTTCGACCATTGGTGGATGAGCCATCCTTTCTGCCTGTTCCGCCGGAATGTAGAAATAGGGGCGAAAACCCGTCACTTCGAGGTGCACAAGTTTCCCCAGCTCATTCCTTCCGAAGAGATGGACGATTGGTCCCTCCGAAGAGTTTGTGTACTCCACTTGGTTAATGGAGGTACGTATTTCCGAAAACTGGGCGAGTGTGGTGATCAGTGTCATATGCCCTCACACCACCTTGATTTCGGGTGGTTATGAATCATAGAGTTGTCCGCACAACCCCTGCAAAAAGCAGGCAGCCTCCGCGAATTGGGTTTTTTCCCATTCATCCAAAGCCCATTCCTCGATAGAGAGTATACCCCCCCAACCCACTTCTGCAGGCACTCCCAGGGAACATCCGCTAACCCCGTACTCCCCAGAGAGAATGCAAGAAACCGGGAAGAGGGCCTGTGTATCATCGATAATCGCTTCCATAAGATTGAGCAGGTGCACTGTCGGTCCATAGACCGTGCCCCCCTTTCCTCGTATTACCTCCATACTGGCAGTACGTAATTTTTGTAGAATCTTGTCTCTTTCCTCCCTTGAAACTTGTGTATAAAGACGACTGAAGATCGGGACCTGGTGTTCCCCGTGCTCTCCCAGCACCCATCGCGGGCCCTCAATCCTCCGGGCACTCAGTTCTAAGGCAAATCGAGCACTATCCAGCTGGCCTCCAAACCCGATACACCGATGAGAGTCGATGCTACCTTGGTTAGAGAAATAATAATTGAGTACATCTACCGGGTTCACAACTGTAACTAGGATTCCATCGAATCCCTTGAGATAGGGGAGGACCTGATTTGCTACGGTGAGGTTCGCGTGAAGAAGATCGGCACGGGCCCGGATACCGGGATTTCGTGGCATTCCAGCAGTGAATACACACAGGTCGGTATGCTTGATGTTTTCGGGATCTGTCGAGATCTCCAGATCGATCATCCCGTGAAGGAGGTCTTTAACCTGGGCTTCAAGCAAGGGTGACTGGATATCATAGAGAACCAGCTCGTCCACGAGACCCAAGTAGGACGCAAGAAAAGCAACCTCCCCACCGATGCGACCAACTCCAGTAATGGAGAGGCTCGTCATGTACACATATAGGTATGCTAATAATAAAAAAGACCACAATGTAACCCATGGTCACCCTCCGAGGGGGGTCGGTCAGGATCGGCCGGGTCACTTTCCGCAATCACCTCCTCCTGGCGGCAGGAATCCTTGGAACGACCGGATCTTCTCTCGCCCGGATTCTACGCTCCGGTGCCGGGGGGGTGGTTACGAAGTCTATCGGCCCTCACCCCTTTCCGGGTCATCCAGGTCCCTGTGTCGTGGAACTTGATGGGGGGCTTCTCAATGCGATGGGCCTTCCCAACCCCTCGAAGTATTTTCGAGAGGAACTGGCATTGCTTAAAGATGAACCCGTTGTGGTGAGTATTTTTGGAAGCAACCCGGAAGAATTCTCCACTGTAGCCTCCTGGTTTACGGATGCTGTCCGCTGTTTTGAACTGAACCTAAGTTGTCCGCATGCGGAAGGATATGGGTCAGCCATTGGCACTGATCCTGATCTCGTCCTTGCCTGCACCAAGGCGGTCTCTACCCTGGGTATCCCCACCTGGGTGAAACTCACCCCCAATGTGACTGATATTACTGAGATCGGACTTGCTGCGGAACAAGGAGGCGCTGCAGCACTTGTTGCCATTAACACAGTGAAGGCTATGCGCATCTCAGTCGATCTCCGACGCCCGGTGCTCGGAAACCGAATCGGCGGGCTTTCTGGACGGCAGATCTTTCCCATTGCGGTGCGGTCCGTGTACGAGCTGTACGAAGCCTGCACAGTTCCCATAATCGGTGTGGGAGGTATTTCCTCTGCCGCAGATGTGGTCGAGATGATGATGGCGGGAGCGAGTGCGGTGGAGATCGGGACAGCAGTATACCGAACCCCGGATCTGTTCTGCACCCTTACAAGCGAATTGTACGCTCCCGATGGATCACCCTCTGAGGAGATTGTGGGGTGTGCGCATGGATGATACCCTCCCAATCGTCGTTCGTATCGAACGAGTGATCAAGGAGACCCCCTCAATACGGACCTTCATGTTTTCCCAAGAATTATCATTCTGCCCCGGCCAGTTTGTGATGGTATGGGTGCCGGGGGTTGACGAGATCCCGATGGCACTTACCTCTTCACATTCCATCTCTGTCCAGAAGGTGGGGGAGGCGACCGAAGCCCTCTTTGCTTTCGGTACTGGGGATGAAATCGGCCTCCGGGGACCATTTGGAAATGCTTTCCCACAGGAAGGGGAGATTCTAGCCATCTGCGGGGGAATCGGAGCGGCCCCCCTTCTTCCTCTTGCACGATCCGATCACATAAGTACTTTCCTTCTGGGAGCCCGGACAGAAGAGGAATTGCCGTTTGTCGATCTTCTGGACGAATGTACGAATCTTCTCCTTGCCACCGATGATGGTTCCATAGGTCTGGAAGGCCGTGTTACTGCCCTCATGGATGAACCGCATCTTAAAGATCTGGGAAAATTTGATGCTATCTGTTCCTGTGGGCCGGAAGCGATGATGAAGACGGTTTGGGACCGATTGAGATCATCAGGATGTATTGAAAAAGGATATTTCAGCCTGCAACGGTATATGAAGTGCGGGATCGGTGTATGTGGCTCCTGTTGCATTGATCCTCTTGGTCTGCGTACTTGCACAGAAGGGCCCGTTTTTCGTGGAGAACAGCTGGGTGACGGGGAATTCGGGCGTTATGCTCGCGAAGGAAACGGTAGTAAAAAACCGCTCTAAATGTCAATCCGTGGGATGATAGGAAATACAACAGACTGTTAAAAGGTCTATCCACAATCCCGTGTATTGTGCAGTACCGGAAATATGAATGGGTGGAAAGCGATTGGGCTGTAGCACCAGCCAAATATAGTCCTCCCGCAAAACTTGGTTGTCTCGTCCCATCAGAGATGATAAGGGAATCTGTCTAGCGTTAATTGCATCGATACACCTTCCTTGAATCGTGACCATATTCTGTGGCATACACACTTCTTTCCAGATTCGGAGGAGTAACCTTTTTCAGGCTAAGAGGCCGGCTAAGGTGCGTATGGTGGGAAATAACAAAAAACAGAAAATCCCCATTTTTGATGCTAACTCTGGTAAGATTGAGGAGGTAGAACGGATCGAGAAGACGGATGAAGAATGGAAAAAACTCCTCTTATCGGAACAGTACCGGGTGGCCAGGAAGGGAGGAACTGAGGCCGCATTCACCGGAAAATACCACGATTATTCTGGAAAGGGAATCTACCGCTGTGTCTGCTGTGGGACTGATCTTTTTCGTTCGGAGACAACGTTCGAGTCAGGAACAGGTTGGCCAAGTTTCTCTGCCCCCGTATCGGACCATAACATCAGGATGGAGAGAGATACGAGTTATGGCATGGTCCGTACCGAAGTGCTCTGCGCTCGTTGCGGAGCACATCTAGGGCATGTTTTCGACGACGGACCTCCACCAACCCATCTGCGATACTGCATGAACTCCGCATCGCTGCATTTTATCGCATACACGGAAAAGAGATAATAGCTCTTCATCAGGAGGGTTGTTACTCGGATGTTGTACTTGATTGCGTAGACCTTACTTTGGTTGAAGGGTGGAGAACTCACGTCCCATCTCTTTGGCAGGAAAATTTCCTACTCTTCTCACTTTAATTCAAAGACTGTTGGTTCCCAAATGGAAATTTCCGTCTTGATCTATCAAGCGACGATATGTCCTTCCTTTCTGGAGTCAGGTGACTGGTTCTGCAGTGATGCAGTAATGCCACGGTCCCACCTCCCTTACATATTGAATACGGAATCCCGCCTGTATTATCATGGCTTTAGCTTTTTCCTCCGGAAAACGAATGGCCAAGGGCGGCCCGAAAGGAGTCGGTACAGGTTTCCAGTCGAGATCGATGAGCATTCCCGATTCTTTGACCATATATCGGGCGCATGCAAGCACTTTCTCTGGCTCTGAGAAATCATGGAGACTAATACCGTAAAAGACCACATCGGCACATCCTGTGCATATAATTGTTTTTTCCGCTTCACTGGCGATGGCTTGCAGCGATCCAAGTCGTAGGTTCGCGGCTTCCAGTGTAAGGTGTTCGATGGCTCTGGGATTGATATCAATCCCATACACCTTGCCTTTTTCGCCCACTATTCGGGCAGCGGGGAGAGCAAAGAACCCTTCGCCGCATCCCACGTCGACAAAGATATCTCCTTCTTTTATGCCGATGCGTGAGAGGATCACCTCCGGATTCTGCCATTTTCTTCTTTCCATATCATCTGCTGGGAATCTCATGGTCGTATTATGGGTGATACCCCACCATGTTGTACCCGCATACGAGACAGACATATTGCGCTGGCAAGATCCCGATTCATCGTATCTCCTCTCTCTTCATCCCCTCCAGTTCCTCCAGGCGGTTGATATTTGTGAAGGTGACAAGAGAAGGATCGAGTTCCCTTAGGGTTTCCACTGAAATATACCGCGTGGAGAGTCGCCGCACAACCCCCCGAAGGGAGGGGGAGGACTCTACCTGAAAATAATTTCTCAAAGCAGACCGCCGGTAGACGGCATGCAATGGTTCAAGCCTCTCCGCATCCCAGCAGGGAACTACAGCGTCGTGCTCTCCGATAAGAGAAAAAAGGCGTTTTACCACCTCCGGGCGCACAAAGGGCATGTCACAAGCAACAGCAAAAATCAGATCCCCCCTCGCATATATCGCACCGGTCTGCAATCCTCCTACCGGACCGTCACCAGGATGGATATCGGCCACACATCGCACTGCGTTGAGGTTTATAAATTGTTCACACTGAGAGGAATCCTTAGCCACCACTAGAATCTCGTCCACTACGGGATGCAGTGCCTCGATGAGCCGTTCTAGAAATGTCTTTCCCTGATAGGAAAAAAGGTATTTTTCTCTACCACCTGCACGGCGTGCGGCACCCCCTACCAGCACCACTGCAGTCTTCATCGCATAGTCCCTTCCCTGTGCATAGACTTCTTGAAAGGTAACGCACTCCTTATTCACAGGGAAGAGCCCCCTCAGGAGTGAGCACCGCCCCTCCCGTGCTCGCCACCGGGATAAGCACGGCTGAATCATTGCCTACGATGGAGTGGAGGTAAAAAAATTCTCTCATCTTACCCCTATTCTTTCCATATCGAGAAGCTCCTGCTTGATCGTAAGCGAGGGGGTGAACCCTCCAAGGGAACGTGCACCTACCACACGGTGGCAGGGAATAATCAGGGGAGTTGGATTTCGTGCCATTGCCATTCCGACGACGCGGGGTCCTGTGCTTGCTCTCCGCCCAATCTCTCCATATGTCACCGTCTCCCCATATGGTACCTGCATCACCTCCCGATAGATCCGTGCGAAGGTACTAGTGCCTGAGGCCGCGATACTCTTCATGCCGATCTCTTTCGTTTTTCCAGAGAGGTAGAGGCGGAAGGATAAAGGGACAGGAGTTTCTTCACCGGTACGTGAAAATCTAACACGATATACCGTGTTCTCGCTCCAGTATATATTCACATACCAGAGACCATAACGGCATGCACCCACTCTTATGTCCATCCCCCCAGAAGCTCACCAAAGGAGCTATTGTCGCAGACTTCCATTTCTTCTTGCATCCAGGATGGAAGAGCGTTTCGAATCTTCGGTTCGAGATATCTTCTCTCCCCAAGTACGAGCACTCCCCGATCCTCTGGTGTCCGTATTACCCGGCCAAGTGCCTGGAGGGCGCGGTTTAGGGCAGGGAGAGTATAACTAAGAAACTCTCCTTCTTCTCCGAATTTATTTCGGAAATACTGGATGATCATCTGTCGCACGCGATTGAACGGTGCAAGTGGTAGACCAATCACCATAGCCCCGGAGAGCATCTCCCCGCGATAATCCAGACCCTCACTCCACTTCCCTCCGCACACTCCCATCAGCACCCCGGATCCCCCCTCTGAAGGAAGTGAGAGAAACTTCTGAAGAGCAAGCTGAGCATCCTGGGTATCCCGGGGCTCAAAAAAAATACTTCGATTCTGGTGCGTTGCTGGACTGCACTCCCGGAATGATTCCAGCAGCTGGTAGGAAGGAAAATATATGGCGATATTTCCTTGAACAGCCGAGAACTCTTTGATATAATGACATATCCTCTGTCTGTTCCCTGGATCGTTCCGCTGACTGAACGCCGTTGTAATGTCCTGAGCACAGAACATGCGCCGATTTTTTCGGGAGAAGGTATTGGGAAGGGAAAGGGTGGTGACAGGAAGGTCCTCAAAATATAATTTCCGATATCCTTCTACCGGTGACAGGGTGCCACTGATCAGGATACAACTTGCATGCGATCTAGCGAGCTGAGAGAGGTGTCCTGAGGGATCGATGTTCCGCACTTCTAAGGATACCTCATCCTCCTCACGGCGGTAGATCGTCAAAAAGACGGGAACTTGGGCTGATTGATGGATCTTGTAGAAAAAAAGGGCAAGGCGTTCCACACCGCTCACTCGAAAGTCACCTGCTTTCAGGTTTTTCTCTCGAATCATCTCACTCAACGAAAGAAGATCGTCCACGATCTCATCCGTGCACTGGTAGAAGGAGCCCCGAATGATCATTCTGGTGAATATCGTTGGATCAAACCAGTCTTCTGTCTCCCGCGAGCTCCTTAAACCTTCCATGAAACGCCGTATCTCAGGAATCAGGGTTCGCATCGATTCCGCACACTGGGATGTTTTTTGCAGCATTCCCAGCTCTTGGTCTGCCAGATCCAGAATACCCTCCTGGAGTTCAACGCTCTGAATACTCTGAACGGTATCCCCGCAATTATGCGCTTCATCGATGAGAAGGATCACATTTCTGGGATCCAGCCCGAGAGACGCATATATCTGCTCCCGGATCTGGTCATCGAAAAGATGATAGAAATTCAGGATTACTACCTCTGCCGTTCGTGCAGCCTGGATCATGGTCTCGTAAGGGCAGAGATCATGGCAGATACTGCCCAGATCGCGAGGATGGACCACCTCTGTTGCCAGCCGATCTGCATACCGGTACATCGCAGCTGATGGGACCATTCGCAAACCCTCTTCCCCCTGATCGATAAAAACTCGTGTATTGATGAAAAGGGGGCAAAGGAGAGGGTGTTCCCTGTCAAGATGGGATATCTGGCGGCGCACCACCGGATCGCGGGAAGGAACTAGTGACCCCCGAGCTGCTTGTTGACGTATCAGAGACGTGGAAAAAGTCTTTAGCACCTCGCATTTTCGGTACACGTCTCCCTCTCCTCCAAGTGGACACAGAGAAGACTTTCCGATTAGGTACGCGAATCGCAGACCTGGTTGTTTTTTCCGTACAAGGGCAAGCTCCCGGATGAAGGTATCGAGCTGGCTTACCGTGCGCACCGCGATGACCACTTTTCTTCCCTGCCTTTCCGCAAGGAGGGCTGCAACCACGCTGGATTTTCCGCTGCCAGTGGGAGCATCGATCATCCCGATTCCTCCTTCCCTAATGATACGTGTTACGGCATCTAGCATCTCCCGCTGACAGGGACGATAAGAAGGGTAGGGAAAAAACTCATCCAGCAAACCCATTTATTTCCGGTGTGTCTCCGTGAAGCATGGTTGTATCCTTTCTTGCACAGGATCGGGACAAGAAATGGATCTTTCCAGCACTGTGCCCACAGGTAGGGGACTCCACAGAGATTTGATGAGAATTTTCTTACAAATCAGGAATTTATTTATCTCGGCGATTTGGTAGGCGATCCTAACAGAATAAACTCTTTCATCAGGACTGTCCTATCCTCAGTAACTCTCGGTATCTCTTTTATCCCTCGCATCAACATGATCTGCATGGCAATCCATCCCATCGAATTCCGGTATGGGACACCGGAGATGAGGAAAATATGGAGCGAGGAACAACGGTTCTCTAGCATCGTAACCGTGGAAGTCGCGCTCGCCCGGGCAGAGGCGATTCATGGCCTGATCACCCGCGAGTCTGCAGAGGAGATTGCACGTGGTGCCACAGAGGCGACCCTAGAACGGGCAAAAGAGATTGAAGGGGAGATCGGGCATGACATGATGGCAATCGTTCGCGCCATCACCGAGAGGACAGGAGAGGCTGGTCGATGGGTGCATTATGGTGCCACCTCGAATGATATCCTTGACACGGCAACCGGACTGCAGCTGAAAGATTGTCTAACGCTTCTTGAGGAAAAGCTTCTCGATCTCCTGAGGGTGCTGTTGGATCGCGCAGAAGAGACCAAGACTCTCGTATGTGCAAGTCGTACACATGGCCAGATCGGTGTGCCCACCACATACGGGCTCCGGTTTGCCATCTGGGCGAGTGAGACGAGTCGCCATATCCAGCGACTCCGGGATCTCCGCCCGAGAATCGAGGTTGGACAACTAACGGGGGCTGTTGGAACCCAAGCAGCTATCGGGGAAAAAGGGGTGGAGATACAGAGAAGTATGATGAAACTGCTTGGACTTACACCGGTGGATGTATCGAACCAGCTTATCCAGAGGGACCGGTATGCAGAATATTTCATGCTGTGCGCCACCATTGCCACCACATTGGATAAAATAGCGATCGAAATCCGCACTCTCCAGCGGACTGAGATCGGAGAGGTGGAAGAAGCTTTCGGGAAGAAACAGGTGGGATCAAGTACTATGCCCCACAAGCGGAACCCGGTGAAGAGCGAACAGGTCTCTGGTCTCGCCCGTGTCATCCGAAGCTCCGTGGAACCTGCGTTATTGAATAATACCCTCTGGGATGAACGGGATCTGACTAATTCTTCTGCAGAACGTGTGCTTTTTCCGGAAACTTCGATTCTTACCGATCATATCCTTGCAGTCATGATACGAGTGCTCTCAGGTTTGACCATCCATCGCAGAAATGTGCAAAAGAATCTGGAACTTCTCCATGGTGTCACCATGGCGGAAGCGGTGATGATCGAGCTTACCCGCTTGGGGATGAATCGTCAGGACGCCCATGAACGGATGCGGATCGCGAGCATGCAAGCACTTGAGCAAGAACAACACTTGGCAGACGTTCTCTCTGCGGATCGCACAATTGCATCATACGTTTCCCATGAAGAACTGCTTCATCTGATGGAACCGGACCATTACCTTGGTACCAGTGTCGCGCAGGTCGACGCCCTTATTAAAAAACTCTCTCCTTTATGCAGTTGAGGGGATGGGTGGAGAGGGAGGGTATCCGTATCCCTCCCTCAGATCTGCGCCTCCTACTGGAATGGGATCCCCTCTTTATCACTTTCTGTGGAGGTGAATTTTACCTCGAATGGAATGGATGGAAAGCCCGGGATCAATTCGGGATTCTACCAGGGACGGTACAAGCTGGAACCCTGTCGCGGGAGGGAGAAGATCCCCTTCCGGTCAGGCCCACGGCATCCGATATGGAACTGGAAGAAGCCATCCGCATCGCGATCTACCTTCGTGCAGATGAAGGGGTAGTGGCTTTGTCAGGTGGGGTTGACTCCTCCCTGATCGCGGCTCTTGCGCACCTTCCTGCGGTGGTGGTGGGAGAGGAGGGATCACATGACCTGCGAGGAGCAGCTCTCGTTGCAACTGAGCTCGACATCCCTCTGGAGCAGGTAGTCGTGACCGATCGGTACGTGGATGAGATCCTGCCCCTCGTTATCTCCTCTATCCCGAGGAACACCGTAACTGAGGTATCGATCGCAACTACACTTTTTTTTATCGCCGAATGGGCGGGTGAAGGGGGGTACACCCGCATCCTCTCCGGTCAAGGGGCGGATGAGCTATTCGGGGGTTATGCCCGTTACGAAAAAAGCACTGATCTGGAGGGGGAACTCCTGCGGGACTTTTCAGCAATCCCTCTACAGCTCGAGCGAGACCAAGCGATTGCTACCTTGTTTCATACCTATTTCTCTCTCCCATACTTGGACGTACGGGTAGTGCGCGCTGCCCGGGCCATTTCAGCCCTGTATAAAATATCGGGGGGTGTGCGGAAAAGACCACTGAGAGAGATTGCCTCCCGCTTTTTACCTCAAGAAATCGCATACCAAGAAAAGAAAGCGATGCAATATGGGAGCGGGATCCAGCGCATCCTCCGGAGGCTTGCCAGGAATAATGGTTATAAAAACGGTGTACAAGAATACATACATCATCGTGTGGAGAGCTCGTAATGATCACAAGACTGGATGTGCAGCATATTGCAGAACTGGCAGATATCGGAATCGCGTCGGAGGAATTGGATGAGTTTACCCATCAATTCAATGAAATTCTTGATTATTTTGATCTTCTCGACCAGGTGCCTGAACAGGAATGCCAGCGGATCCCAGAGTGCAATATCTGGCGGGAGGATGAAATAATCCCCGCCCTGTCCCAGGAAGAGATCACCAGGAACGCGCCCGGCACCGAAGGAGGGTTCATCAGGGCGCCACGGGTGATGTAATGGGTTTTCCCGACCCGTACAATGCTTTCATTACCCAATGTGAACCCGAAAAGAAGGGTGAAGGCAGGCTCTCCGGATATACGATCGCGATCAAAGATAATATCTCCACGAGAGGAATTCCTACCACCTGTGGTTCCCGAATCCTCGAAGGGTACATCCCACCTTATAATGCCTTTGCAGTGGACAGGGTGCTCGCAGAGGGCGCGATCATCGTCGGAAAGACGAATATGGATGAGTTTGGGATGGGGAATACTACCGAAAACAGCGCATATGGGCCGACATTGAATCCCGTGGATACATCCAGAGTACCTGGTGGCTCCTCGGGAGGAAGTGGTGCCGCGGTGGCTGCAGGGATGGTACGCCTCGCACTTGGAACAGATACCGGTGGTTCCATACGTTGTCCTGCAGCATTCTGCGGGATTGTGGGGCTGAAACCCACGTACGGTCGTGTCTCCCGCTATGGACTCATTGCCTATGCAAACTCACTTGAGCAGATCGGTCCGATGGCACGCTCAGTTGAGGATGTGGCCCTGTTACTGAATGTGATCAGTGCCTATGATTCACGAGATTCCACGGCTGTACCAAAACCCTATGATCATGCGCCGGACCCCAATATTCAGGGTGTGCGTATTGGTCTTCCGGAAGAATTTTTTGGTGAGGGGGTTGACCATCGGGTGGCGGCAACGGTCTATCGTGCAGTGGAACGGCTGGAAGAACAGGGTGCGGAAACCGTCCCGTGCAGTATGCCTAGCATGCAGTATGCACTCTCTGCCTACTATACTACGTGCATGTCGGAAGCTAGCTCCAACCTAGGCCGGTATGATGGGGTGCGCTATGGCCTCGCTGATGATTTCCGAAAGCACTGGCATCAGGCCTTCCAGGAAGTGCGGCAGAAAGGATTTGGAAAGGAAGTTCGACGGAGGGTTATGCTCGGAACTTTCGCTCTTTCCTCTGGTTATTATGGCAAGTACTATCTAAAGGCCCAAACGGCCAGAGAAAACGTACGGGCCGATTTCGCCCGGCTCTTCACTATGGTGGACCTCATCGCGGGACCTACCATGCCCACCGTCGCATTTCGTTTGGGAGAAAAGAGCGATCCGCTTTCCAGTTACCTTGCCGATATCCTAACCGTACCTGCGAATCTTGCGGGTGTGCCCGCGATCTCCGTCCCCTGCGAGAACGTGCATGGTCTCCCTACCGGTCTTCAGCTGATAGGGAGATACTATGATGAGGAACGGGTGATTGATGCGGCCTACGCATACGAACAAACGACGAAGAAAGGTGGATAATGGGAGTTATCATCGGCCTGGAGATCCATACGCAGCTTTCCACTGCCTCTAAACTTTTCTGCGGGTGCTCCACGGATTACCGAAATGACGGGCCCAACACGCACGTCTGCCCGGTTTGTATGGGTCTTCCCGGTTCTTTGCCCCGAATTAACAGAAAGGCTGTGGAGTATGCGCTCAAAGTGGCAAAGGCACTTCATTGCGAGGTATGCGAGGAGGCAGAGTTCGCTCGGAAAAATTACTTTTACCCCGATCTTCCTAAGGGATTTCAGATTACGATGTATGACCGGCCTCTAGGAGTGAACGGCTATATCGAGATTGAGGGAGATGATGAGGAGAAACAGATACGGATCACCCGAGTACATCTTGAGGAAGATCCAGGCAGGCTGGTTCACATGGGGGGTGGAGACCGCCCCCGCTACTCACTTGTAGATTATAATCGTAGTGGAATACCCCTGCTCGAGATCGTTACCGAGCCAGATCTGCGCTCACCCCAGGAAGCGCGGCGGCTGTTAAACATTCTCCGGGCGACCCTCGAATACCTCCGTGTCTTTGATGGAGACCGTGAGGGATCACTGCGGGTGGATGCGAACATATCCATGGAAGGATACTCGCGTGTGGAGATCAAAAATATCTCCTCCTACAAAGGAGTGGAGAAAGCCCTTACCTTTGAGATCACCCGCCAGAAGAGCCTTATACGGCGCAACCAGACCATCGACCGAGAGACCCGTCATTTCATGGAGGCACGCGGTATCACTACCTCCTCCCGGAGTAAAGAAATGGAACAGGATTATCGATATTTTCCCGAACCAGACCTCCGCCCTCTGCGGGTTCGTGACTGGGTGGAATATATTCCCCTCCCAGAACTTCCCTCAGCTCGGAAGGATCGTTTCATGATCCAATATGGCATCTCCCTCAATCATGCCCGCACTCTGACGGGCGATCTACGGCTTGCCGATCTGTATGAAAAGGTCGCTCGGGTAGATCCGGTACTCACCGCGACCTGGATCGCGGATACCCTTCTTGGGGAGCTATACTACCGCGATATCGGTATCGGAGATGTCCCAATCTCGCAATTTATCGAACTCCTGGAACTGCTGAAGAAAGGCAGTATCACAGGCAAGGGTGGCGTGGACGTACTACGTATCCTGCTTGATGAGGTAGCAGGAAAGAAGCCGGTTGAATACCCTTCCGCCATTGTTGAGAGGCTGAATCTGGGAAAAACCGCTGGAAATGAGTTTCTTCACCTCGCAAAAGAGGTGATCGCGAACAACCCGACTGCCATTGAGGATTACCGGAAGGGGAAGAAAGGAGCACTTAATTTTCTTGTCGGACAGCTGATGAAGAAAACGAAGGGCCGGGCCGATCCCAGGGAACTCGGTGCAATCCTGGAGGCCCTGATCGCGGGTAAGGAGACGGAAGTGTAATTGTGCATCTGATCATCGCAGAGAAGAATATCGCGGCACACCGTATCGCCCAGATTTTGTCTGGTGAGAAAAATCTGCGGATGGGAAAGGAGGGAGGAGTTCCAACCTACATATTCGAAGATACCGTCGTCGTAGGATTGAAAGGACATGTAGTGGATGTGGACTTTCTTCCTGAATACGCGGACTGGAGGAGTAAAGAGTATACGCCCCGGAGCCTGATTGACGCTCCCATTGTGAAGAAGGTCACTGAGAAGAAGATTGTCGACTTGATCAGAAAACTGGGGAAGAAAGCCGACCTAGTCACCATCGCTACTGATTATGATACTGAGGGTGAACTGATCGGAAAGGAGGCATGTGAGATTATCCGGTCAGGGAACAAGCGAGTCCCGATGCTCCGGGCGCGGTTTAGCGCGATTACTCCTCAGGAGATCTTGCATGCTTTTCAGCAGCCCTCGGTTCTGGATCTCGCTCTTGCGGCAGCTGGTGAAGCCCGTCAGGAGATCGATCTTGTCTGGGGTGCATCTCTGACCCGGTTCATCAGCCTTGCCGCACGACGGGGGGGTACCAATATTCTTTCTGTTGGCCGCGTCCAGAGTCCCACGCTCGCCATGATTGTTGACCGCGAAAAGGAGATCGAGTCGTTTATCCCGGAACCCTATTGGAATCTTCGCTGCGTGACGGAGAAGGACCGGATTGTGTTTGAGGTAGAGCATGCCCATGGTCGATTCACTCAGGAAGAGGAGGCGATAGCGGCACGGAATCGCACCTATGCACCCCTGGTGGTAACCGAGATAAAAGAATCAGAGAAGCTGGATCGTCCCCCTGCACCCTTCGATACGACTGCTTTCATTGTAGCCGCGGGAAGAATCGGTTTCGGGGCGGGAAAAGCGATGCAGATCGCCGAAGATCTGTATATGAACGGGTACATCTCCTACCCGCGTACCGATAATACCCTGTACCCCAAAACACTCGATATCTCTGCAATTCTCCGTACCCTCCGGAAGACAGAGTTTGGTTCTGATGTACGCTGGGTAGAAGAGCATCGCCGGTCCTCTCCCACCCATGGGAAGAAGGAGAGCACAGATCACCCGCCCATCCACCCAACCGGACAAGCATCTCGTCAGGAGCTTGGGGAGGACCGATGGCGGGTCTATGAGCTCGTGGTCCGACGGTTCCTCGCCACTCTCTCTCCTGACGCGCGATGGAAAATGATGAAAGTCTGCCTCCGCGCCAGTGAGGAACCCTACATTGCCAACGGAAGTCGTCTCCTGGAACCAGGCTGGAGAAAGGTCTATCTATTCAGTGAGGCACAGGAGGATCCAATCCCTTCCCTGCTGGAAGGGTCCACCCTGCCTCTAAAAGATGTAATCCTGGATGCAAAAGAGACCCAGCCCCCGCCACGGTACAGCCAGAGCCGGCTCATCCAGCGGATGGAGGAACTCGGGCTCGGAACAAAAAGTACCCGCCACGAAGTGGTGGGAAAACTGCTATCACGCCGATACATACAGGGAAATCCAGTCCGGCCTACTCTCGTGGGTCGGGCGGTTATCGATGCCCTGGAAGATTATGCAGACACCATTACCAAACCGGAGATGACTCAGACACTGGACTCCCACATGCAGCAGATCAAGGAGAAGAAACGTACCCGCAAGGACGTAGCCGAAGAATCACGGTACATGCTTCAGGAGATCTTTCAGGAACTGGAGGAGCATCGGGAGGATATCGGAGAAGAAATCCGAGAGAAAATCGCGGAGGAACATGCCTTGGGGACCTGTCCCGTCTGCGGTGGCACACTTCGCATCCGGCAGATGAAGGGTAGCGGCCAATTTATAGGTTGTTCCGGTTATCCCCGCTGCACCTTCAATATTAATCTCCCCGGAATGCAGTGGGGAAAGGCAGTGCGGACTGAAACGATCTGCCCGGACCATAGCCTCCACCATGTACGGCTGATACGGAAGGGCGTACGCCCCTGGGAGATCGGGTGCGCTCTCTGCACGCACATCGCCTCGCATACGGAGAGTCTCCGATTGATTCCCATGATGAATGAGTCTATTCTCTCTAGGTTGCACGCCCGGCATGTCTACACCGTCACGGATCTCACCGGTATGGGAGGGGAGAGGCTTGCCACGCTTCTAGGGCTCACACCCATCGAAGCGGAGCGCCTTATTGTTGAAGCTCAGGAAGCACTCGTCCTTCTCCGGAAACGCTCTGACCTCCGGAAGTTTGTCCGAAACCACCTTCCCCCCCGTCGCGGCAGAAAGCAGACCGAGATCATGACCCGTATGTATGCAGCAGGGATAAATGACGTTCGATCGCTTGCTCATACAGAACCCGCGGCCCTGAAAGTAACTGGAATTAGTGAGAAGGAGGCGGAGGTTCTCCTCGCAGAAGGAAAGAAACTATGCAATGATCGCATCTTCAGGGATATTGGAATTCCAGCTGCGAGCAGGAAAAAATACATGGAAGCGAATATTCAGGCCCCAGAGGAACTCTGTAACTTACCTCCAGTATATGTGAGTCACAGGACAGGACTTTCGCTGGATACGGTGATGCGGCATATGGAAAAAACCTGTACATTTATTGGTAGGAAGGTGCCCAGTAAATTCTCCAATGCTGTGGTAGAACGGGGTCGTACAGGACTTCTCTCTCTTCCTGGTCTTGGTGATGGCATGCTGGAAAGACTCTATTATGCAGGTATAATCGGGTGTGAAGATCTGGTGAAGGCAGATCCTCGCAAGCTCGCAGAATCGACGGGTATTCCGGAATCCAAGATACGTGAATTTATTTTGTCTGCGGCATCGCATTGTACAGGGTAGATTGATGCAGCACAAATGGAAGTACTGGGTTCATGTAACCAAGCTGGATCCGGATAAAACCCTACCTGCGGGCACCCTCGCTGATGTGGCCACCAGCGGGACAGATGCACTCATGCTCTCCGGCACGATGAATGTGACCCGGGAGAATCTGCGTTCACTCCTGAGCCAGGTCAAACCCTATGATCTGCCGGTGGTCGTTGAGCCTTCCTCTCCGGAGAGTGCTCTTTCAGATGGCATCTCGTACCTTTTTGTCCCTAGCGTGATCAATTCAACGGATGTACAGTGGGTCGTCGGGAAACACCGGGATTGGATACTTCATTACCCTGTGGAATGGGACCTTGTCGTGCCAGAGGCGTATATCGTGTTAAACCCCAATTCCGCGGTAGGGAAAGTGACCCGTGCATCCTGTTCGCTGTCTGCAAAGGAGGTGGCCGCGTATACGACATGTGCAGACCGTTATTTCCACTTCCCCATTGTATATATTGAATATAGTGGCATGTATGGGGATCCAGCCGTGGTCCGAGCAGCCTCTGAAGTGGTCGACAACGCAATTCTTTTCTATGGTGGCGGTATAAATACGCCGCAGCGGGCTGCCGAGATGGCTAAATATGCGGATACAATCGTTGTGGGGAACGCGGTGTACGAGAAAGGGGGGGTACTCCTCCGCGAAACCGTCCGCGCTGTGCAATAATTGTACAGGAGACCCGATGCCGAACATCGAGATCGTTCTCGTGGGCCCTCTTTATGAAGGGAATGTGGGTTCCACCGCCCGGGTAATGAAAAATTTCGGTCTTAGTCATCTGGTACTCATTAATTCCTGCCCTCTGGGGGATTATGCCTTTGCCTGTGCTTCACATGCGCGGGATGTACTGGAGCAGGCAGACCTGTGTACACTGGAGGAGGTGTATAACCGGAGCACCCTGACCATCGCGACCACCGGAGAGCTCAATAAATCAGTGTGCAGATCGCTGCGGATGCCATATTATACCCCAACTGAAGTTCGGGAGCTCATTAAGGATGTTGAGGGTAGGGTTTCCATCCTGTTTGGAAGGGAAAACTGGGGACTGAACAATGAGGAGGTGGCACAGTGCGATGTGGTCTGCACCATACCAAGTTCTCCGGACTATCCAATTCTGAACCTCTCGCACGCGGTCTGTGTGATCTGTTATGAACTGTCAGGTCTTCCCCGTGGAACTTATACCCTTGCTACCCACCAGGAGATAGATCCCCTTTATTCACACCTTGATTCGTTTCTCGATAAGATCGATCATCCGGATTTTAAGAGAGAGAACACCATGATTCTACTGCGCCGCATTCTCGGGCGCACGAAACTCACCATCCGCGAGGTGAGTACCCTGCACGGGCTTCTGCGGCGGGCAGAATGGCATATCGATAAGAAGAAGTAAACCGGCCGAGGTACATAGCTATTCATGATTTTGGTGGACTGGCAGCTCCGGGACCGCATCACCCGAGGTCACATCAAGGTGGATCCTTTCGACCCCCGCATGATTCAGCCCAATTCCTTAGATGTTCGTTTGGGGGACCATTTTGTGTGGTACAATGCAGGGGAGGAGGTGATCGATCCCTACGAGAAGGAGAGCATTTGTGCTGGCATCAGCGAGACCCGCTCGCCTTCTATTGTAATCTCCCCTGGCCTCTTCCTCCTCGCAGAGACGCTAGAGAAGATTGAATTACCGGATAATATCGTTGCGAGCATCGAAGGCAAGAGCAGCATCGCCCGGTTGGGGGTTGAGCTTCACCAGACCGGTGGATGGATTGATGCTGGGTTCCGCGGCTCTATCACCCTCGAGATGTGCAATGTGAATCAGAGACCGGTACGTATCTATGCCGGCATGCCCATTGGGCAGCTGGTCTTTTACACCACTGAACGGGCGGAGCATTCCTATGACCGGAAAGGAGACGCCAAGTACCTGGATCAGCGGCAAGCGACCCTTTCCCGGTATCATAAAAATCCCCGCACTGTTTGATTTAATAATCCCAGACAGCGTACATCAGTGAGGTATTTTACGAACGGAG
Source organism: Methanomicrobiales archaeon (assembly GCA_028678885.1). Taxonomy (GTDB): domain Archaea; phylum Halobacteriota; class Methanomicrobia; order Methanomicrobiales; family JACTUA01; genus JAJRCM01. The sequence goes on along the minus strand of JAJRCP010000022.1, from coordinate 6,067 downwards.
CGATCATATGCGGCTTCTTCTGATCCACGCAGATCATATTGAATACCAGGCACGGAAACAAACGCCCTATGCCGAAGCAGACGTACCCCTGAAAAATTCCCTTGAGGAAGGCCTAGGTGTCTTTTGTGCTGTAGAGGCGCTAGATGAAGAGTACACGCAATCTGTAGTGGAACAGGGCGCACGGGAGATCGAGGAGACCGCAAAGAAACTGGGGGTTGACCGGATTATGCTTTATCCCTATGCCCACTTGAGTTGCGACCTTGCCAGCCCAAAGTTGGCGGTTCAGGTGTTCGCTGCGATGGGAGAACAACTGGAAAGGGAAGGATACAGCGTTCAGAGGGCACCGTTTGGATGGTACAAGTCCTTTACCCTCTCCTGCAAGGGCCATCCACTCTCCGAACTCTCTAAAACGATTATTCCAGAGGAAGGCGCGAAAAGGGAAGGAAAGCGCGAGGTTACCCACGAATGGTTTGTGCTCACCCCTGCTGGGGAGAAAAGGGATGTATATGCCTATTTGGATGACTCTCCCTTCGGATGCCTTGTGAAAAAAGAGCTCGGGATATCCATGCCAGCGACTGGTGAACCTCTTCACGTAGAACTGATGCGGTCCAAGGAGCTCGTAGACTACGAACCACGGAGCGATGTGGGCCATCTGCGGTGGATGCCTCGGGGGAAGCTAGTCCGGGATCTTCTCGCTGATTATGTGCTCAACAATGTGCTACTTTATGGAGGATATCCAGTAGAAACCCCGGTGATGTACGACCTGGACGATGCCGCGATCTACGAGCATGCAGCGAAGTTCGGGGAGCGGCAGTACCGATTTAAGAGTGGCACCCGGGATATGATGCTTCGGTTTGCCGCCTGTTTTGGTATGTTCTCGCTGATGCATGACATGCACATCTCACCGAACGACCTGCCCCTCAAGATGTACGAGCTATCCACCTACTCTTTCCGACATGAGCAGAAGGGAGAGGTGATCGGGTTGAAGCGTCTTCGCGCATTCACCATGCCGGATATGCATACCCTGTGCAGTGATATGGAAGAGGCGTTGCAGTGCTTTGAAGAGCAGCTTTTGATCGGATGGCAGAGCGGAAAAGATCTCGAAACAACTCTTGTCGGGGTATTCCGGTGCACGACTGATTTCTATGCACAATACAGTGATTGGGTACAGCAGATGGTCACGCTCTCAGGAGTCCCTCTGCTTATTGAGATTCTTTCCGAAAGAGTGCATTATTGGGTCGCGAAAGTGGACCTCGCAGCTATCGACGGCCAGGGACGCCCTATCGAGAATCCGACCGTCCAGATCGATGTGGAAAGCTCGACCCGTTTTGACATATCCTATATCAAGGGCGATGAAAAGGTACGTCCGCCAATCCTGCACTGCTCACCAACCGGAAGTATCGAGCGGGTCATCTGCGCCCTTCTGGAAGGAACTGCCCATAAGACGATACCCAGCCTTCCCACCTGGCTCTCTCCCACTCAGATACGGGTCATCCCAGTCGCAGCCCGGCATCAGTCTTATGCAGAAGAAGTATGTGACAGATTGAATGCGAAGGGTATTCGGGCAGATCTGGATGATCGCGACGAAAGCGTGAATAAGAAGGTGCGCCTTGCCGGAACTGACTGGGTTCCCTACACGGTGATGGTGGGGGATCGTGAAGTAGAGAAGAGACTTCTCACCGTCACCATACGAAAGCTCTCGGACCCGAAAGCACCGAAACGAGTAGAGATGGATGTGGAGACCCTCGCTGCACAGATTCTCGTAGAGCTAGAGGGGAAACCTCGTAGACCCTTATATACCCCCAGGAAACTCTCAAAAAAAGCGCATTACATCTGATCTCTATCTTTTTCCTTCCACTCGTTGTACAAGAAACGTTATCAGGTTTCCACGTACCAACTTCTTCACAATTATTATCTTGGTATAGGTAGTGCGGAAATAATCTTATAATGGGATAACGGAAGAATCGGGAACGTGATTTAACCTGTCTACGCGAGAGATTTCGTATATTTTTCCATTGAGAATTCTTCATATCGGATCCTATCATCAGTAAAAACTATGTAAGAACGGAAGGATCTGAGGATCGTCTGATGAAATTGGAGATATTAGGGACGAGAGGGGAGATTGATGAATCGGCTCTGAAGCACCGAAAACATTCCGGAATTCTTGTCGATGACGCTCTTCTTCTGGATATTGGGGAAAAGGAGTATCTGTCCCGAAATCCCTCACAGATTGTGATTACTCACCTCCACCCGGATCACGCGTTCTTCATCATCGATTCGGCGGAAATAACGGTCCCAGTCTATGGACCAGAATCTTACCAGGGGAACCAGGTCATCGTCCAGACGATCTCAGACGAGCTCGATCTCAATCCGTTCCTTCTTCACACCTTTCCCACGCATCACAGTAAAAAGGTACAGTCCGTTGCTCTAGTGGTGACCCGCAATTCCTCAAAGATCTGTTATACCGGAGATATGATCTGGATCAATAAGGAATATCATTCCCTGCTGAAAGATTCTGATCTGATTATCACCGATGGAAGCTATATCCGGAAGGGGGGTATGGTGCGGAAGGACAAAGATACTGGCCGCTTGTATGGTCATAACGGGATACCGGATCTGATACACCTATTTTCAGGATTAACGGATCTTATTATCTTTGTACACTTCGGCAGCTGGTTCTTCAAAGATATACCAGCATCGATACAGAAACTAGGAGAGCTGGGGAAAGAGAACGGCGTGGAGGTACTTGCTGGTTATGATGGAATGATATTGGATACAAAAGAACTATAAGAATTATTCTTGAAGCGCCGAACGGACGGCGTGGAAATCCTTCTCAATTGACAATCTCATCCGTGGATTATGGGTGATGACTGCGGGATGGTAGGTTGGAATAATTTTTTTCTTCTTTCCATGTACTATTATCGCGATCGTCTTCCCATGGACATGGGCGATTTCCTGTCTCTCCAGACCAAACATCTCAAAGAGGCAGGTAATGGCGTGTCTCCCCATGGGAACGATCACATCAGGATCGATCAGCTCAAGCTGACGGGCAAGATACCGGTTGCAGATCACTTCCTCCTTCATTGCAGGTTCCCGGTTTTTGGGGGGTCTGCACTTGACCACACTGGTGATGTATGTATCTGCCCGGTCAAGTTTAATTGAGAGAAGAAGGTGATCGAGTATCTGTCCGGCCCGCCCCACAAAAGGCCTCCCCAGCCGATCCTCCTCTTTGCCCGGCGCCTCTCCGATGAGAAAGATTCGTGCCTTCGGAGAACCCTCACCGGGCACTGCGTGTGTTCTCGACAAAGAAAGATCGCATAGTAGGCATATCCGCACTATCTCTTCGATCTGGCTGAGCTCCAGTTCACCCACGCTGGTGCTCCGGGCAGTAATACCCTGTCCGCCCGCCTATTCTCTCCTGAATGAGCGTATTCCCGCACTTTGGGCAGACCCCTCCTTTCTTACGGTGAGGGATGATATACGTCTTTGGTAACCGGTCTGTATCCGCTCTCACCTCAATCGCAGTTTCCAACACCTCTTTCATGGCATTATAAAGTGTACTGATCATCTTTCCATCCAGTTGTTTCACCTCCTGTTCTGGATGAATTCCTGCTTGAAAGAGGATCTCGTCAGAATAGATATTCCCGATCCCTGAAAGGAAGCTCTGGTCCATAAGGATAGATTTCGCCGACCCCCGCCTATCTATTAGACGTTTCCGAAATTCTTCGGGACTCATCTCGAGAGCATCAGGTCCGAGATTCTTCATCTGGATAAAATCTTCAAGTCTCTCGGTGAATGTGATAAGGCCGAGTTTTCGTACATTGATATACGCAAGGGAATTTCCTTGTGCAAACCCGATCCGGAAACGGGTGTATGCCGGTTCCCCTTCAACATCCCTAAAATACTGCAGACTGCCTGTCATTCCAAAATGGAAAACCACCCACGACTGATTCTCCAGTCTGGTGAACAGGTACTTTCCCCGTCTTTGGGCTGATTCAAATTGGTGGCCTATCAATCGTATTTCGAGATCCTGTGCGGTCACTTCGGAGAGAATTCTTGTCTCCTTTATCATGACCTCAGTAACCTGCTGGAACAGGGATGCGGCCTCGAAGTAGCGGCGAAAGGTCTCGACATCGGGAAGCTCCGGCATCCACCTCAACCCACCGAACCGGTTTACTGGAATCGGGAACGTGCCTTATTAAATGCAGTCTTCATTTCTTCCAATGCCCGGTCCACTCCGGCAGTCACGTCTTTTGCAGCTTCCTTTCCCGTTTGCCGGAACTTCTCCATTTTATCCTGAAGATCCTTTCGATTGAGCTGATATTTCTCCAATATTTTATTCAGTTCTGCCTCAGTCTGAGAGCCTTTCTCCTTGGCCATTTTCTGGAGTTTTACAATCTCTTCATCCATCTTTTTTATCTGCGCATTGATCTTTGGAAGGTAAGTTTCTTGCATGCGAGATCGATGGCATACTAATGATATATATTTAATCGTTCATGGAATTCAACGGTTTGTGTACAGCCAAGAACGGGCGTGTGCTCTTTTTTCCAGCCTCTCTTCGTCATTTCACTGGAGGGAAACTGAAAAATTCTCCCTTAATCTTCACCCTGGTACGCCATAATTACTATCTGGTTGGGAATGCTCAGGGTAGTAGCTCATATAGGAAGAACAAGGATATCCAAAAATAGAGGTGAAGGTGATGATGATTGGTGGAGATATCGCATGAGACGAGAGCGCGATGTACTCGGGACCCGCGAGGTTCCTGACCAGGTATACTATGGCGTGGAAACGATACGAGCCCTGGAAAATTTTCCGGTGAGTGGGATACGTGAACAGACCGAATTCATCCAGTCTTTCATCCTAGTGAAGAAAGCGGCAGCGCTTACGAACATGGAATTGGGAGTTCTGGATGTGGAAAAGGGTAAGGCCATCGTCAAGGCAACGGATGAAGTCCTGCAGGGGCAATTTGCGGATCAATTTCCCGTGGATGTGTTCCAATCTGGTGCCGGAACATCTTCCCATATGAATGTCAATGAAGTACTGGCAAACCGGGCCCTGGAACTCCTCGGAAGAAAGAAAGGCGACTATGATTTTCTCAGCCCTCATGATCACGTCAATAAATCCCAATCCACCAATGATACCTTCCCTACTGCATCTCACCTCGCTATTATTGTCATGGCCGATCGCCTAATACCTATACTAGAAGATCTCACCAAAGCACTGTATAGGAAGGGAGAAGAATTTTGTACTGTACCTAAGTCGGGCAGAACACATCTCATGGATGCACTCCCTGTCATGCTTGGTGATGAGTTCTTAGCGTACGGATGTGCAATTGCACGTGCAGCTAGGCGCATTCAGGAACAAAAAAATAATTTGCTGGAGATCGCAATCGGAGGAACTGCTACCGGAACTGGTGCGAATACACCCCTTGGTTTTCGTGATCGGATTATCCACTATCTCTCCCAGCTCACCTCCCTCCCTTTGAGACCTGCCCAAAATAGTTTTGAAGCTCTGCAGAGCAGGTCCCAGATGGTGTCCTTTTCCGGATCGCTTCGCGAGCTCAGTCTGGAACTGATAAGAATCGCAAACGATCTCCGTATGATGGGGTCGGGGCCGACAGCCGGCATCAATGAGATCGCCCTTCCTTCAGTCCAGCCCGGTTCATCCATCATGCCGGGGAAAGTGAATCCGGTGATGGCAGAATGTCTGGATATGATATGCTACCAGATCATCGGGAATGACACTGCCGTCAATAGCGCCGCGCAGGCAGGCCAGCTGGAGCTGAATGTAATGACTCCTGTGATGACGCATAATATCCTTGAATCTCTGCGCTATCTTACGAATTTTCTTCCTGTATTCCAGAAACGTTGTATAGAGGGAATATCTGCACACGAAGCACACATGCAGTCCACCATAGAAAAAAATCCATTCCTGATCACTCTCCTTGCACCAAGGATCGGATATCTTCAAGCAGCTATACTTGCAGAAGAGGCGTTGAAAAGGAATACCCTAATATCAATCCTTGTGGTGGAAAAAGGCATTATGACTGAAACAGAAGCCAAAAAAT
>JAJRCP010000206.1 GCA_028678885.1 Methanomicrobiales archaeon | reverse complement strand
CCGAAAATACTTTCCGCCCGGAACGTATCGAGCAGATGGTGGTGGGCTTGGACATGGACGTGGGAAGTCCGGATGACTTTCTGGAGCATATCCATGTAGCACGGGCACACTCCTCTGATCATCAAATGCTCCTCATCGACAGCGCACGGGAGCTCGCAGAAACGTTGAAAAGTGGCGATAAACCCGTCCGTCTGTTCATCGTAGACTCATTAACTGCCCTCTTTCGAGCAGAATATGCCGGGAGAGGAACGCTCGCAAACCGCCAGCAGAAACTCAACCGGCACATGCATGATCTCTTCAAGCTGGTGGACGAGTACAATGCCATTGCCTTGGTCACCAACCAAGTGATGTCGAATCCGGCAGTCTTTTTCGGGGACCCAACCAAACCGATTGGAGGGAACATCGTGGGGCACACAGCAACCTTCCGTATCTATCTCCGAAAGAGTAAGGGAGGGAAGCGGATCGCCCGCCTCGTGGATAGTCCGAATCTTCCCGAAGGTGAAGCTCCTTTCATGGTGGAACAAGTAGGACTTAAGTCGTGCTGAAGGCATTGGTCTGCGATATCGATGGCACGATGACCGATAGTCATCGGCGAATCAATATTGGTGCTATCGAATGTATCCGGAGACTTGTAGACACCGGTGTCGAGGTTGTCCTCGCGAGCGGGAACACCGCATGCTTCATGGATGCAGTATGTCGGATGATCGGGACTTCGGGCATCTTCATCGCAGAGAATGGAGGGGTGTACCGTATCGGGTATGAAGGATCCCTCCATCTCGAAGGTGATCAGTCGCGCTGCTGGGGGGCTTTCCGTATTCTGGAGAACCATTTCCGCGATAAGGGCATCGTGCTCCAGCTCTATAGCGACCGGTATCGATTTACAGACCTCGCCTTCGCCCGCACAGTACCTATTGAGGAGATAAAGGATGTGCTTTCGGGAATCGCTATTAAGGTAGTCGATACCGAGTACGCAATCCATCTTCAGTCTCCAGAAATTAATAAAGGACTAACATTGCAGCGGCTTGCTTCCGATATGGGCCTTACTCCCGCTGATTTTCTTGCCATCGGCGATTCCATTAATGACCTAGAGATGCTAGAAAAGGCAGGAATAGGAGTTGCGGTTGCCAATGCACATCCTCGAACACGAGAGGTCGCAGACTGGATTACGCAGGAAAAGTATGGGGATGGAATGGTGGAGGCGATAAAAAAGTATTATTCTACTTTTTCGAGAGGTACCGATCAACCACAATATAGTCCTTGATGTCCTTCACTGCCTCAAAAGAAATAAACATCCTGTCTCCATCCATGCGATAGCCTTCTGTATTAAAACTCTGATCGGGCTTGATGATCAGATCAACCACTTGACCGGTATCGAGATCTACCATGATATTTTTGAGCATGCCAATGACCATTCCATCATTGCTCATGACTCGTTTGCGTGATAAATTGCGGGAGAATATTTTCGTCATGAATCAAGGTTGAATAGTATTAATATTTAAATTGTTCTAAAACAGTGAATCCGTTCATTTATTCATGATCTTTGGCAGTGGTTTTCCAGATTGGATCAGAGAGAGGGGAATAGGCCGATAATGTCTGAGTGGGTGAGAATCCCAACCGGTTTATCATCTTCCATTATCACAAGTCTCCCGATTTTTTTCTCTTTATAGCGCCGAATCACTTCATAGAGCCGTGTATTAGCATCTACTTCAACTACCTCCCGGGTGGCTACCTGGCAGATCGGAGTATCAAGGGGGATACCGGTATCTATGGCTTTGGCAATGTCAGTTAGGGTTACGATACCCTCAAGACGTCCCTCCACCACAATTGGGGCACCATGGATATGATGTGTAACAAACAGCTGTATCGCTTCCCTCATCGTGGCATCCCGTGGAATTGTGATCAGGGGAGTGTTCATATAGGTTCTGACTGATTTTTTGGGAAGGGAGATCATCTCCAATATCGATATAAGAAGCGATTGCTGCACCTCGTCTTTCCCGATGATCTCTCCTTTGATGAAGAGCTTATTTACCGGTGTCGGGCCGATAGTGATCTCGTCGCCGATGTGAAAGACCTTCACGCTCCCGATCAGTTTAATCAGGGCATGGCAGACATCCGGATGGCAGAGTGTGGTAAAATCGATCTCTGAAACTCGCACACCTTTGACCACTTCCCCTGCTTGACTAAGAGGAACATGGGCTTCCTGCTCATAGTTTACTAGGTTCAATTCCTTGTATGCGAGGGCTGTTGGGTTATATCCCCCCTTCGGCCCGGGAACCCCATCCACAAGACCCAGAGCTTTCAATGCCTGCATCTGATTCCTGACCGTTCCCGGGTTTCGCTTCAATACTTCTGCGATCTCTTCTCCTTTGATTGCCGCGGATGTCTGGTGATAGAGAGTAATAAGGGTGATCAATATCTCTTTCTGGATCTGCGACAAATCCATAATGATTAATCATCACATTTATGATAGATAAGGTTGTTCATCCGTGCGATTTGAGAAAATGAAGACCGTACCTACGGCCGACGAGATTCTTGACCGGAGCTTGCGGCGTGCAGCGAAAAAGATGCGCGAAAAACGGAACAAAGACCGTGCAAACGAGGAATTTGTCCGTGCCGTCTCCAGTGCAGTACATGACAGGCTGGTGCAGATCCTCCAAGACATACCTGTGATCGAGGAACTCCCCCCGTTCTACCATGACATAATAGAGATCCTTTTTGGCATTGATCGGTTCAAGAAATCCCTAGGGGCAGTGGGTTGGGCAGCAAAACAGACGAAGATACTTGGTTCACGGATGGCACGGGAAGTCCGAAGGGCGGATGAGACAATAACAGTGCGGAAACAGGCAGTAGCACGAATCGCCTCAGTCATCCACCAGATTGATCCCAATCTGCGTTTCCTCAATGACGCGAGAAATATCCTGCGGAACCTCCCAGACATCAAAGATGAGTATACTGTGGTGGTGGCGGGATATCCTAACGTTGGCAAATCGTCTTTTATACGGAGGGTATCTAGTGCTGAGCCAGAGATCGCAATATATCCTTTCACCACACGGGAAGTGATCCTAGGACACCGCAAAGTGGGTCGGGAGTCCCTCCAGTTTATCGATACACCGGGGCTCCTCCTCCGCCAGAAAGAGGAACGGAATGTCATTGAACAGCAAGCGCTTAATGCCTTGATAAACGTCGCTGATCTGGTGCTCTTTATCTTGGATCCAAGTGAATCATGCGGATATCTCCTCTCCGATCAGCTTGGACTCTTAGAGGAAATTCGGCGGATGCTTCCGGTTCCTGTGATCGTGGCTGCGAATAAAAAGGACAGGAAACCATTTACAGGATCTCTCAACATGTCCACCCTCACCGGTGTAGGGGTGGATGAGGTTCTTGAGGTTCTCCTTAGAGAACGGGCAGCCAGCCCCAAGCCCCGGCTACGAGGCAGCCCACTAGAAACCCAACAATAGCCCCAGTATTGATGGGAGGAAGACCTGCCTGAGGCTTTCCACGAGTCACAAAAAAGAGAAGTCCGCTTAATCCTATGACCGAACCGAGAATGGCTCCCAAGGCCGGAATAGTGACTCCACCGAGAGATTGTGCAGAGAGAAAAACATTCGCAGAGACCACAAGAATGGAGGGCATGATGAGATCCCCCATCCCGATAATGAATGCCCCGCGTTCACCGGATTCTAGAGAGATCCCCTCTTTTCGATAGGAATAGCTTGCTCTCTTAGGAATAACAAAGAGAATGGGTGTACGAAGATCGATAACACCTTCTGCCAGGGTGATCATGTGCTTCGTCCGGTACACGGATATCGCGTCATAGAGTGCGAGAAGGATAAGTAGGATTAGGACTGGTAGAATCCCAAGAGATATCCCAAAGATCGATGCAACCCCACCTGCAATGAAGATACCCAGAGTGTCGATCACATACCACTCTGGATAGAAATAGAGTAGAGCGGTTGCCACTATCGCGCCTCCCAGTGCAAGCAGGACAAAGAGATCCACCCCCGCGAAATAGATCAGCGCCAGAGCCTCGAAAGTGTACAGAAAAGTAAAGAAAATTGAAAAGATGATAATTAGGGAGATGATCTTCTTGACACCGATCCGGATCAGAATAAGCAGTATAAGGGTGAACACGAGAAGGATGCCAATGAAGATGAACGGGTTAGCGATCGACTGAGGGTTCTCAAATGCCGCATAGCCTGCTTCATTCAATGGTGTGGAGAGGATAAGGGCCACACTTTCCACAATTAGGAGCATACACAGCATTCCGAAAAGTGGTATCATAGTATTCCGATCCATTCTCGTTCTCCCATTCATATAGTTAGTTTAATAACTGCGTCTTCATCATGTAAAAACATGGAGATCCGTGAATTCATTGCAGATATTATCCTCATCATCGTCATGGTGGTCTCTACTCTGGTGCTTGTACTGCGACTCTGGCAGGATTTAACGATTGCAGTGGCGGCAACTCTGATGATGCTCTCTTTGGGTGGACTCTTTCTTTCCATGAGTGCGAAGATCCGCCACCTGGACGCAAGTGTTATCGCCAGAGAGCGCACCATGCGGGTCAATCTGGAGGAGATATCGAATATGATGAGCAAGAAATATGAAAATACTGTGGCACACCTGGACGAGATCGTTCAGGATCTCTCCCGAAGAATGTACCGGTAGGTGCCATAACCTTCTTTTTCTCCCTATATCATGGGCGTTGCACTGCGCGACATCATTAACAATTATAAGACACCTATAGCATGGGAAGCGCTCGCTGGTATCGGGGCGATCGATGCACATAATG
>JAJRCP010000205.1 GCA_028678885.1 Methanomicrobiales archaeon | reverse complement strand
AGACCTGAGGAACAAGTGGCGATTGAATGGAAGAACCACTTTGTCTTTTCTTCATTTTAATATAGGGCACATAAATTCCAGAGATGGTGGGGATCTGCAGATTTTCTGGATACTCCTTGGCATTTTTTTTGGTGGCATCACTGATTGCTGGTCCTTTTCTTCGGCGTTCGTTGCTTTACATCTCAAGCGAAACTGGAGAATAACCATGTCTAATGCGTTTTAAAAATGGCGGGATCAGGAAATAGGAGAGAAATCGCACAGTATTCGGACTTCTGCACAACCACACTTAAGTTAATATGAGTTCAAGTGTACCGTACATGCCACACGTGCAATTGATTGCACCGTGGGATTTGCGAGGGTTGCCAAGCCAGGTCAATGGCGTTGGATTCAGAGTCTGGTTCAACTTTACGCGTAATATAACAAACTTCACAAGGGCGGGGGTCACCGAGCCAGTTCAAAGTCGATAGGTTCAGGGCCTATTCCCGTAGGGGTTCGTGAGTTCGAATCTCACCCCCCGCATTCATTTAACGGATTATAGTGTGGTGAACTTTTCCAGCAATGACATCTGGTTTTCCAGCGGGTTCTTTTTTGTCAACCACCTGTATTCGTACTTATACTACCGGTATAAGGTGCGTTCAGGGCGAAGATTTTGTCAATGACACGTTTATCAGTCCCTATTTCCTGATTGTCCCATGAAATTCACCATCATGTTCGGGACTTATGTGATTATCATCCTTGCGGTCGCAGGCATCGAATTGACCCTGCCGATACTGGTGCTTTCTTATTCCTGAAGATACCGGTGCAGATCTTGCCATGCACCTGTGGAAGCATGGGGAAACAGAGAAAATAGTAGATGATTATTTGAAATTTTTTTCATTTTTTTCTAGGCACTCTGATGTTAGGGAATCATTCGGGATTTTGTGTAGGAAAGATGCATTTTTCATCATATAGGAACAATAGTGTATCGATATTATAAGTTCAGCCTTACAACATATTATTATGAAGAAGAAAAGATCATTACAATCGAAGAATCATCTACAGTGCTATGCCTGCGGAAAATGTTACAGCAGCCTTCCCCCAGCTGGCCGGCCATCTCTCGCAATGTGCACAATAACGGGAATATAAGGAATCGGGAGATAGCGAGAATGCTCCGTATTATAAGCTCCCCGTGGCAGTGGCCCACCAGGAAAAATGGAAACGGTACTGGCGGAGTCGGGGAGACGAATATCGGAAGTTTGCCCTCCGCAGAAGGAAAGCAATGACCCGAAAGATCGAGGAATACCGAAGTGGTTCCTAGGATGATAAACGGTAACTGGATCGCCACCTATCAATGTTCGCCAGTGCGGCAGGAGATCTGGAACCGCTTATTTAACTAGTATACCTCACAACCATATATTGGAACAGTGCGGCTCGCATAAAAATCAGAGAGATTCATTTTTCCTGTCGACCATTCAAAACAGGAAAACACTGGAGTTCTGCTCTCATATCAGTTCGGAGAATTGCAGGTGGTTGCAACAAGACCGACATGGGTAATAAATTAGTGATTTCGCAGCATCAAGTGAGACCACTTTTGTACCAATCTAAAATATCTCCGCAAGGATGCGATTTATGGAAATATTTAAATATGTGACAATTGTCACAAAATTCATTCTTTCCACCGTGGCACGACATATTAGGTCGGGGATCCATCGTCTGACAGACAGGTATTTTATCCATTTACGGGGCAATGTGTGATGATACAGATCATTCGCCCATCAAGGGACTGTGAGGCAAATTGTTCTACACCATCTCGTATCTCGTATTGCAGCCCTATCTCTTAAATTCCTTATTCTGATCCGAAGGAAATCTGCTTGGTATATTCTTAAAAAGAGGTAATTAAGATAATGATCTACCTGTAGTAAGTTGCATTGGGGGGTAGATTATCCCGGTATTGTCTAAGCAGAGCACTCCCTGGATAGGATGTTACGGAAAGACAATCAAACACAGCCGTATTCAGGAAGTGTATCGATTGAAAAGATACCTCGCAATGAGGAGAATATTAAGCAACACAAAGAAGATATCCCGGATTCGCTGTGGATTGCGGTCTCCTGCCAAAGGTTATCAGCGTCATCTTCCAGGGTAAAAATTGGCTTGTGGTTGATGGCTGCCGCCGTACGACTGGTACATAGACGTACATCCTTAAGGTATCCAGATCACAACGAAAATATAGGGCATTTCATGAGAAATATGTACTAACCTATGGCCGATCTCCATCTATCGTAACCCTTTCGGAGAAGCATAAAATCTTCTCCTCCTGCTGATGAACGCGCCGAGTGCCTTGCATATCCCCGAATTCCGAATAAAAATCGAGCATTTACTAGGATACTAAACCTTTTCCCTTATACAATCTAAAACTGCAGATTTTTCATCAGCTCATCGGTTGTATGCTCGGCAATTGATATATTCTTTTCACCTAGGGATATATTAGCAAATAAAAAACCTGCTCTTCGTTTGTTATTGTACCAGAGAGAGAGCAAAGGACAAAGAGAGATCCAGAAAAAAGCCCCGTCTCTATTTACCTCTGGGATACCCTTCCTATTCCTCAGGTGTCTCCTCCCGTACCGCTGCTTCAGGTTCGAATTCTGCCGCGAATTCATCCATATGGTTTTCGACGAACGAAACCAGATCAGCCAGGAGGAGATCGAGGGTATCATGTCCGAGATTCTCTATCAATTCGATCAGTTGATCTCTGGTACCGAAATCAACCATAATGGATTCCATACTAGAACATCAACACAGGATATAAAAATCTATCCGGACCAGGAAGAACTTTCATAGAATACATCTCAACCGAGAATGTATAGTAGCTACTTTGGTAGCTCCGTGAGGGTGCGGTACACTTCCTCTCCCACACATTCCCGGGCATATTTGCACCACTGGATGCAGGATTGAATATCATTATAGATGACGAAGCCACATTTTTCACAGCTTACTTTGAGCTCATTTGAGAAGATCTCGATCTCTTCTCCGCATTGCGGACATTTTTTAATGGTCAATGTAGGTGTTCTAACACTTGCAGCCCCTGGACAATGATCAAGCATCAGGAATTTTCACGTTTCATAAGGACATAACCCTTTCTTCCTTCCTCCGTATTTTTGTGGGATAAGCATCTGCAGAAACCTTTGTATTCCCGAATCTCAGTAGAACATTTCTTTCCGTCATGCAGGTTAAAGCCAAACAAAGGAATGTAATTTTGGGAAGAATAGCATAGTACCTCTCAAAAGCTGTTGATCACAACATATGGTGCGGGTATACCTTCCTGATGAAAACGTGAGGGATATGGGTCAGGACCCAATTCGGATAGAGGACCTACTCCATAAACTGGGTATCAATCCGGTTGAAGTAATAGTGGCAAGAAATGGAGAGCTCACTCCTGAGAGCGAAATCACCTTAGGTGAGGACGTGATTCGGGTGTATCGAATCTCTCACGGTGGCTGATATCCCTGACATTTACACGATCCTGCAATTTCTGCGCTGGGCATGCAGTGTATATTGATCGGGCGACAGGTCACCACCAGTGCCATCATCACCTCGGAGCATCTATTCTCGAAAGGGTGAAAAAGGCATTAGAGGCGGACATAAAACCGGGGGAACGGATAGGGATCGCGCTGAGCGGAGGGAAAGACAGTACTGTGCTGTTGTATCTCCTCCATACTCTCTGCTCAGAACGGAAAGATATCGAACTTCTTGCCTTAACCGTGGATGAGGGGATCGACGGGTACCGAGAACATTCACTCGTTGCGGCTCGGGAGGTAACCCGGAGGTTTGATATTGCTCACCATGTCATCACCTTTGAACAGATCACCGGATCATCCCTCGATCAGCTCGTATCAGGACGGGAAGAACGTTCCTGCACCATATGCGGGGTACTTCGCAGAAAGGCACTCCAGAAGCTCGCACGGGATCACGGAGTTACCGTGCTCGCTACCGGACATTGTCTGAATGATGAAGCACAGACAATCCTGATGAACTGTTTCCGAGGAGATCTTCCCCATCTTCTTCGGACAACCGAAAGTACGAATGTATATATCCCCCGAATAAAACCACTCCAAATGGTTTCAGAAAAGGAGATTACTCTCTATGCGATGGGAGAGGGGATCTATATAGATCTCCCGGAATGCCCGTACGCATATCATGCGCTTCGAACCGAGGTTCGTACCATGCTTGACCATCTGGAGCTTGTTTCTCCTGGCACCATGGAACGGATTCTTACCTTCCAGGCTCGAGTTGCAGCATCGAGCAGTGGAATAATGAGGGAGATTCCTCTCATTCCATGTGATCGGTGCGGCGAACCCTGCATCTCCGGCCGGTGCCGGTCCTGCACATTCCTTGAATCACCGTAGAATAGGAGGATTGTGTGAATTTGCCTCACGATTCTGAGTGCTATCAGGCTCCATCACCGAGATGAAGAAATTTTAGATTCCTGATAGTGCAGTTGCCCTTCCGAACCAGTATAACATAGGGTCTTCTACGAATTCTTAAAATTAGGGAATGGAAGGTACTCAGAACATTACCCCATTGTATGGGGTGCCCCCGTTACCCGGGCTGGGTTTGTATAGATGTTCATCCTCTCCCCCCGGGCAAATCCAATCACGCACAGACCGGTCTTTTCAGCGATCTCCAGAGCAAGACTCGTTGCCGCTCCACGGGAGACTAGCAGCGGGATATTAGCAACGAGACACTTTCTCACCATCTCTGATGAGATTCTTCCTGAAGAAGTCACGAAGCTCTCATCCAAGGAGATTTGGTTCTTCAGTGCATACCCGATGGCCTTGTCCAGTGCAGTATGCCTGCCTATGTCCTCACTAATATGCAATCGCCCATGAGCGGTGAGCCCTACAACATGAACGCCACCTGTAAGCCGGTGTAACGAGGAGTCCATGATCTCCTTCATTGCAGATGCAATCGTGTGCGGGGGCACCTGGAATGAGGAGGTGATCACGGGGAGCCGGCGAATATCCAAATATGAGGAACTACCCCCGCACCCACTCAAGATAATCTTCTTCTGTCCCAGTATCTTAAAAGGGTTCTTGGTGAGCACACTGAAACTGTTCTTCTCCTTCTGTATAGACTCTATGTCATCGAGACTTTTGATGATCTGTTCGGTAAACAGAAATCCTATGACAAACTCTTCCAGCGATTCAGGGCTTGCCATGGCGGTCAGAAGGTGCCGGCCATTCACGGAGAGGGAGACTGACATCTCCACCACCACGGGATGTGTGGTGATGATGAACGTATCCGCCTCGCCCTTTATACAGGGGACTTCCCGGTACATCAGGAAGCTCCCCGGGCGAGTTCTCCGACAGTCGCTAAAAGCGTGTCTACATCCGATTCGTTGTTGTACAGGTGCAGACTTGCCCGAACAGTCCCCTTTTCCAGCCCGAGATGGTCCATCAGGGGCATGCAGCAGTGGTGTCCTGAACGGACCATAATCTCTGCCTGTTCACCAAGGAAATGCGCCACTTCATGGGGTTCAAACCCTTCGACCGTAAAGGAAACGACTCCAATACGAGGAATGGTGGGTTTTGGGGTATATACCGATACCCCGGCGATGTGGGCAAATCCATCTACCAGCCGATCGGTCAGTTTCTGTTCGTGATCACGTACCTTGTCCATGCCGATTTTTTCCAGGTAATCAACTGCTGCCGAAAGGCCAATTCCCCCTGCGATATTAGGCGTTCCCGCCTCATATCGCTGGTATCCTTCCACGAGGGTATATCCTTCCGCAGTTACCGTCTCAACCGATCCCCCCCCGACCAGGAGGGGTTCAAGGTTCGGTTCCTTCATCCAGAGGACTCCCGTCCCGGTCGTGCCGAGCATCTTGTGGCCAGAGAAACAGAGGTAATCACAGCCCATACGCGAGACATCCACTGGCAGGTGGGGAACTGACTGGGCGCCATCGATCAGCAGAGGGATTCCCCGATCATGGCACCGCCGGGCAATCTCCTCTACGGGCGTGACCACACCGAGAACATTGGAGGCATGAGTTAGGGCAACAAGGCGTGTGTTTTCAGTGAGCGCTCGTTCCAATGCATCGATATCGAGAGAATAATCAGGCCTTATACCAATGAGGATGCATTCCACTCCCTGCTCGCGCAGTCGCATCCAGGGAAGGAGGTTGGAATGGTGTTCGAGGATGCTGGTTACCACCCGATCTCCCCGCTTCCATCGTAATCCGGAGGCGACCATGTTGATCGCCTCAGTGGAGTTCCGGGTAAATACAATCTCCCCGGTACGGGCTCCGATAAATGCACCTACCTTCTGATGGGCATACCAATACCGCTGGGAGGCGATCTGGGCGAGACGATGCACCCCTCTCCCGACATTGGCCCGGTAATTATGTTCATAATCGAGTATTGCCTGAAGAACCGGCTCTGGAGAGAGGCTAGTCGCTGCATTGTCTAAGTAGATGAGATCCCCAAGGATGGGGAAATCTTTTCGTATTTCGTCAACTGACATATTCCTTTCCTGTGTTTGGGGGGGTGTCTGGCGTATCGCCCGGGGTGGGGTTTCTTCCGGGAGGGTGAGGCCCTGGTTCCGGCACAGTTCCTGCATCTTTGGCGGGAGTTCCTTCCATCGCCAGAGCCCCCAAGATGCATATTCACGGGGAAGACCCTGTTCCATAGCCCATCGCTCGAGAAATGCATCCCATCGGGCAGCGAGTTCCGGGTGCATATCACGGACTTCCTCATACTCGCTCTCCATCATGGACGGGCAGACATAGCACCCGATCCGTTCGATTCCCTGATCATACAGGGGATTCGGGTCGATATGCTGCCACCAGAGATAGAGATATACCTCCAGGGCTCGCCAGTTCCGGATCGGTGAGATGTTCCGCTGAAGGGGATTCGCCGGGTTCTCGCTCGTGATATCAAGGTCGGCCCGGTTCCATGATTCATACCAGCGGTTTCCCTGGATGGTGACTGCAGACCCGGTCCCTGCGAGATATCGTTTCAGGGGTTGTAGTTTCAGAAGCTTGCAGCACCAGCGGTGATCCTTCCCGGGAGGTCCGGCTTTCTCCACCGCCGTCCAAAAGTCTCCTCCCTTCGGGACGATCTCCACCCCCTGTTTTTTAACATACTCAAGAGTTTCGGGAAATTCCACACCCGTATCGATGAAAAATGCCCGGTGAACTCCTGCCTTTTTGGCCAAGGTGAGGACTGCCATACTGTCCTTCCCCCCTGAAAATGATACATTCGCAACAGGGCGATCACTGACATGCTGGCGGATAGCCCGGATGGCATGCCTTTCCAAGTTTTTCAGATGCACCCTGTTTCGGTTTACTACGTCATCCCAGGAAGGATCCGGCTTCTGCACCGGGGATACATGCAGAATCCTGCGGACACGGAGATGTCCATCATGAACGGTACCAGTTCCATACTGGCCACGGAACTGAAGTATTACAGTTCCTTCCGGCACATTCCCTTTTATCCGGAATCGTTTACCTCCTATCCTTCCTTTTGTGAGTGCTCCTACATCCGGAACCGCTGTTTCGAGGTCAATCCGCCCCTTGCTGGCGAAGGGCACAATATAGGGAAGCGCCTCGGGAACGATATCAAACCGGGACTTCCGCGTGACCGGATCAAAGATTAAGTATCCCCATCGTTCACCATGGGCGATCATCAGGTCTGTCCTATCGATACCTCCTGCCTTATTCAGAAGGATAACCTTGGGGAGGGGAATCGGTCCGTACCGTTCCTGCAAAAGGTGCTGGATAAGGTCTCTGTCAGCACAAAGAGCGGGGCGAACGTCATAGGGCTCTGTTAGGGGAATAGCCCTTCCAGTAGCCCCGCAGGTACAGTTTCTGCCGAGAAGGGGCACATTACACTGATCACACCAGTACAGTACCTTTTTAACCGGAGGCTCCCGCATCACACATCAATGGGAACGAGTATCTCATAATCTTCTGCATGGTCCCTATCCGGGGACAGAATGGAGTTCATCCGCCATTATTTTCTTGGTAGCGGCAAATCGCGGATTGATGAAATTGCATGCATGGCCAGTTCGGGTGAATCTGCAGTCCGTAACCTGATTATAGTCTGATCCCTGCAGGGTTTGAACTCTTCACAAAATTTGAAATATCCCACAGGAAAGGATTATTCACAATTCAATGAAGATATGTAATCGGACAGGTGCCTCATAGGAGTACCCCCATTCGCATGAAAACCTCGAATGCGAACCATAGAGTCCATTTAATGAGGTGAACGATGCTGTCTGAGAAAGAACGTGAACGGTACCGGCGCCAAATTCTGCTCTTTGGGGAGGAAGGACAGAATCGCTTGAAGGACGCACACGTATTTATTGCGGGTGCCGGAGGTCTGGGCTCACCTGTGGCAATCTATCTTGCGGTTGCAGGGGTCGGTAGTCTTACGATTGTGGACAACGATGTGGTCGAACTCACGAATCTCAATAGACAGATCCTGCATAGAGACCGTGACAGGGGAAGACCAAAAGTAGATTCTGCTGTTGAAAAACTCCGGGAGATCAATCCAGATATCACCGTACGCGGGATCCAGACAACCATCCAAGAGAGAAATATCAGATCGCTTGTGGAAGATGTGGATGGTATTGTTGATGCTATGGATAACTATCCGCTGCGGTACCTCCTGAACGAGACGGCTCTCTCCATGCAGATACCGCTCTTCCACGGAGCAATTCGCGGGTTCAATGGTCAGGCGACCACCATCATTCCGCCTCGCACTGCATGCCTGCGCTGCATCTTTCCCCACCCGCCACCGGTTGAGGTGTTTCCCGTTGTCGGGGTGACCGCGGGATATATCGCGATGGTCCAGGCAAATGAGGTGATTAAGTATATCGTGCAGTGCGGAGAGCTGCTGACCAACCGTCTTTTACTTTGGGACGGCCTCGAGTCCCGTGCAGAAGAGATTAAAGTAGACAAAAACGTGTCCTGCTGTTCGTGCGGAACAGGCAGAGAGGAGACAGGAATATGAAGGTCAGGATTCGATTCTTTGCTCGGTTTCGCGAATTACTTGGAAGCGAGATCATGGAAGAAATAACAAAAGGCACATCGCTTGCCGAGCTCGTAAGGATAATAGCCCTCCGCCGAAGCAGGGAAGGGTACGATGCACTCTTTGACAGGGGAGGTACGTTCCATCCATTTGTGATCATTATGAGAAACGGTGTGCGGCTGTCTCCCCCCGAAGCAGAACACGTACAGGTGAGTGAGGGGGATGATATCGCGATATTCCCCCCCGTTGCTGGAGGGTAGAGAGATGATAGCGGTTCAGACAGATGATGTCGACATCGGGGATCTAATACATCGAGCAAAACAACCGGGGGCCGGAGCCATTGTCCTATTTGATGGGATTGTAAGAGATGATGATATCACCGAGATGGAGCTCGAGGCATATGAAGATATCGCGATCAAGAAACTCGAGCAGATCGCGGAGCGTGCACGACACTTGTATCATCTTCTTTCTGTCGATATCATCCATCGTACTGGTCGGTTGAAGGTTGGAGAGAATATCCTTGTAATACTCGTCAGCGCCGGCCATCGGAAAGGTGCTTATGAAGGTTCCCGTTATATCCTCGAGACAATCAAGGCAGAGGTCCCGGTCTGGAAAAAAGAACTCCGCAGGGATGGAAATCACTGGGTGCCCGGAGAATACCCTCATAATACAGGTAATATCCCACTGAATGAGGAACTGTGAATCGCGCTGCATCCTCGATCTATCGCTTGGATCAGAATATCAGAACCATTCCAGATCCGGAACTGAAGAATCCGAAGATACGTGACAGGATCCAAGATCTGAAAGAGGAACGGGATGCGATCATACTTGCCCATAACTACCAGATTGATGAAGTGCAGGATATTGCCGATTTTGTGGGAGATTCCCTGGAGCTTTCCCGCACGGCTTCGGTTGTGAACAGGAAAGTAATCGTATTCTGTGGGGTGGACTTCATGGCCGAGACAGCAGCGATTCTCTCACCGGAAAAAACCGTCCTCCTGCCTGCTGCAGAAGCCTGCTGCCCCATGGCAGAGATGATCATGGGAGAAGACGTACGGAGGCTCCGGGAGCAGTTCCCGGAGGCTGCCGTCGTCGCCTATGTGAATACCACCGCAGAGGTCAAGGCAGAGAGTGATATCTGCTGCACGTCAGCGAATGCGGTAAAGATCATTAGATCCATGGATGAGAATCAGATTCTCTTTGTTCCCGATCGCAACCTTGGTTTGTACGTAGCCCGGTTCACCGAGAAAGAGGTCCTTCCTTGGGAGGGATACTGCCTGGTCCATGATCGCTATACAACTGAAGAGGTGACCGAGGCGAAAAAGCGCCATCCAAAAGCTGAACTGCTCGTACACCCAGAATGCCGGCCCGAGGTGATCGATTGCGCAGACCACGTCTACAGCACCTCAGGTATCATCCAGTATGCCTGTTCAGGGAAGGGAGAGGAGTATATCATCGGAACCGAAGTGGGTATTCTTCATCGACTCAGGAGACTTTGTCCGGAGAAGCGTTGCTATCCCCTTTCCCCCCATGCAGTCTGTGCAAACATGAAAAAAACCACCCTAGAAAAAGTGTTTCTAGCCCTCGAAAGGATGACCCCCCGCATCACTGTCGAGGAAAGCATCGCCGTTCGTGCCCGTGCGGCAATAGAGCGAATGCTCGCGATAAAGGAATAAAACAGTTTTATTTGAAATGTTAAGTCCGTTGCGTCAGTTGTTACCAACATATCCGCAAGGGGCGATCGGATTGCAATAGAATATTGACTTTTGTCTGGAGTTCCGATCCCTTCTACGAATCCTTGGAATGAATGGTGGCCATCTCTATGATACTAAGAGGGCTGTGGAAGAGGATAATGAATCCGTTCAAAGGGGTTTGAAGTGGTTTCCTTCAGCACATACAAGCATCCGATGAGCATTTTATTGGTGAACCAAGAGATCCCTCTGAGACAGAAAAGGTAACAAATTATCAAAAAGGTTATGAGGTTGTATGCAGGGTTCGATTCGATTACAATGCGGAGGGCATGGATGCTCCCCCAGTTCGGTTCTGCATTAACCGAGTCATTTCTATAACATTGCGGGCATCTTCCCACGATTCCCGTGGTCTTCCTTGATCATCCCGGAACCCAACTCTCATCTGGGAGCTATACACCTCCAGAATCTGACACTGAACGGGTTTTCTGCGGTATGAAAAGTAATACGGAGGTGATCCCAATTCTAGTAGCTGTGCGGCGTACCCATTTCCGGCGGTTCTGGATAGATTTCGGAACATAATCGTGAATACAGAGATTCGATATATAAACTTATCTTAAATTCGAAGATTTGCGAAACATTTAAATAATGGATTTTTATTTATAAAGGGAGGTGAGCAATGAATGTGGAATATCAAAACCCTTGAGTTCCATTTCTTAGGTATTTTTCTTATTCCGACCACCATAGGAATTTCCCAGTCTCGTATAAGAAACAATCATTGCTCGCTTTCCCAAGATCGATCGTAAAGGTGATATT
>JAJRCP010000021.1 GCA_028678885.1 Methanomicrobiales archaeon | reverse complement strand
GATCGGATGGGAGAGAAGGAGATCGAGGAACGGGTGCGGAAGGTTCAGGCGCTCTCGTACCTGTATATTGGGAGGGATCTCCACCTAGATGCAGTGGCAATCCGCTCTGTTTCCGGAGATGCTGCAACATTCACCTCGGTAGTAAAAAAGGTAGTATCTCTCACCAATCAGCCCCTCATCCTATGCACTCTTGATCCGGTGGTGATGGCCACTGGGCTGGAAGAAGCAAAAGGACTTCGTCCGCTTCTCTATGCTGCAACCAAGGATAACTGGAAAGAGATGGGTGCCCTTGCACTCGCGCATCAAGCTCCCTTGGTAGTACATACACCCGGAGATATTGCTCTGCTACGAAGCCTCACGCGGGCCCTGGGGGAATGGGGGGTGCGGGACCTGGTCCTGGATCCGGGAACATCAGTGGAAGAAGGGCTTGCCGATACCCTCAACATCTTCACCATGATCAGACGGGCCGCATGCCATGATCAGGATGTTTATCTGGGCTATCCTCTTCTTGGTATCCCGATGGCTACTTGGACCTCCGGGGAACTCTCGCCGGAAATGGCGAGCTGGAAAGAGGCGATTGTGACCTCTCTCCTTCTTACAAGATATGCCGATCTGCTTATCCTGCACAGCCTAGACGGCTGGGTTCTTCTCCCCCAGCTGGTCTGGAGGTTCAATCTCTACACCGACCCTCGAAAACCTGTCTCTGTGGAGGCCGGACTTCGTGAGTTTGGAACACCCACGCCGGATTCTCCAGTTCTGCTCACCACCAACTATGCCCTTACTTACTTCACAGTGGAATCGGACATCAAGGGCGGCCACCTGGACTGTTTCCTAATTGTGGTAGACACCAATGGTATCAGTGTGGAAAGCGCAGTGGCCGGCAGATATCTCTCAGCAGAGTCCATCACCACTGCAGTGAAAGAAAGCGGGGTTGAAGGAAAAGTTCATCACCATACCCTGATCCTTCCTGGCCTCGCTGCCCGGTTGAGCGGGGAAGTAGAGGAGACTAGCGGATGGCGGGTTCTGGTGGGCCCGAAAGACTCCTCCGGAATTCCATTGTATATAAAGGAGCACTGGCCTCCCGATGAGGAATCAGCCTGAGTCCACAGCGGTCCGGATCTACCTTCATCCGTTCGAGCGTGAGGTAAAGGTCCTTCAGGGCACACTTCTAATCGATGCGCTAAGGGATGCAGGTATTCACATCGAGAGTATCTGTGGAGGAAAGGGTCTTTGTAAAAAATGCAAGGTGATTCTCAACCGGGGAGAATGTAGCCCGATTGTCACTGGTCATCAGAAAGGACTTACCCCTCAGGAAATCGCACGGGGATATTTC
Source organism: Methanomicrobiales archaeon (assembly GCA_028678885.1). Lineage (GTDB taxonomy): Archaea > Halobacteriota > Methanomicrobia > Methanomicrobiales > JACTUA01 > JAJRCM01. The sequence continues at coordinate 4,107 of JAJRCP010000021.1, read as the reverse complement.
CTGGCCTGCCGTATGCGGGTTAATGAGGATTGCGAGATTACCATTCCGGTGGAGAGTCGCATCAATGCCCCTCAAATTCTTCTCACTGTACAGCCGTCTTCAGGTCCGGTCAATCCTGCAATTGGGATTTATACAGTGGATAATGCCCACCCATCCTATCTTCCGTTTCCTACCAGACCAGTCCGGATGATAGGATATACCGGTCCGCGACCACTGATTAGCGATGAGCTATATCGCTGCATGGCCAATGAAAATGCTACCATAGCGACCGTAAGCTATACAGGAGAAATACCAGAGGTAATCGCTGTTGAGTCAGATGAGGCGGCGATCCCGTATGGGCTCGCGATTGATCTCGGTACCACCACCATTGTCTGCCTACTTGTAAACCTACGAAACGGAAATGTAGTGAGCGGTGGTTCGGCAATGAATCGGCAGATCACGTATGGGGAAGAAGTGATCAGCCGCATTGCACATGCTTCGAAACCGGGGGGCCTTTCCACTCTCCAGCAGGCCGCAGTGGAAAGCATCAACGATATCACTGGTCGGCTATCATGCGAGAGTGGCATCCCTCCTGATCATATTAGGGACATTTGCGTCGGGGGCAACACGGTGATGAACTACCTTTTGACCGGCACCGATCCCCTGCCCTTGGAGCTTGCCAATGCCCCGATCTCTTCCCGACCATTGGTCGTGGAAGCCCAATCAATAGGCTTGGACACATGTACAAAAGCGAAAGTGTACTGTCTCCCCAATGTAAGCCGGTTTCTGGGTGGTGACGCGGTGGGAGACGTACTCACCAGTGGGATGCATAAGTCTGAAGATCTCTCTCTTCTCATCGACATGGGGACCAATGGCGAGATTATTCTAGGGAACTGCGACTGGTTAACCTCAGCTTCCTGTGCATCAGGTCCTGCGTTTGAAGGCGGAGGAATCCTACATGGTATGCGGGCAATGCGAGGGGCAATCGATCATGTGGAGATCGACCAGGATTCCGGAACTCCCACCATCTCAGTGATCGGGGAGCTATCTCCCCGAGGAATCTGCGGGTCCGGTATCATCGATACGGTTCGAGGCCTTTTCAAGGCAAGTATCTTGGATTTCACCGGGCGACTTGTCCTGGGAGCTCCTTGGGTACGGGAGGGGCCTGCAGGTATGGAATACCTTCTTGTTCCTTCTGAACTGACCCAGATCGAACGGGATATTGTGATCACCCAGCAGGACATGGCATACATCATGGATTCCAAAGCTGCCGTCTGTGGTGCTATCAGCGTTCTGATGAAAAAATACCGGATCGCTCTCGAGGACGTCTGTCATGTCTTCCTTGCGGGAGCGTTCGGCACCTACGTGAATCCTTGCAAGCTCGTTGAGTTTGGGATTATTCCTGCCTTTTCCTGCGCGGATTTCAAGCCCATTGGGAATGGATCTCTTTCCGGAGCATATTCAGTATTAGTCTCGCAAGAACGGAGAAAAGAAGCAGAAGAAATAGCCCGGAAAATGGTGTATATTGATCTGCTCACCGATGTGGATTTCATGGAAGAGTATACGGCAGCCCTCTATATTCCTGGGAAGAAAGAACTCTTCCCGTGAGTCATGATGTAGATGCACTACCTTTCCCTGTCAGGATCGGTGAGTACTTATTGAGTAGATTCAACAATGGGGAAGAATTTTCAGGCCCCCATTGGGGCATGGAACGCATCAATCTTAATGCCACCTTGGAGCAGAGGACCAAACTGGGAGCCTGACGGAGAAATACTATCCGATAACGTATTTATCAACTTTCTTTATTCTTATTCTGCTGCCATTCCTTTCCGCCTTTTATGGATTCCGAAATAATCTTGCTTTCCTTCCACTATTAGGGAAAATTGTTCGGCCAGAACGAACGTGAATTCGCAATAAACCTCCCTGAACAAAATGTCCAACAATAACGATATCAGGAAGTATTTATTCTCTTGAACCTATCCGGAATCTGATACGTATGGTTGTCAAAGTGATCACCTGTCTTCAATGCAAACATACCTGGGCGACTTCCCATATACCCAAAGAATGCCCGAAATGTCAGTCCAAAGAGTGGAATAAACCTATCGGAAATACCCTGATCACTCTCTAATCCAGTCTAGTTAGAGAAATTCTCGCCACCTCTTTTCCGGTTAGGAAACATAAGGAATTTTTTTTCGTAATCTCAGCCGCTATTATTAACATCATTGAATTCCATGGTATTGCCGTCAGATGGTTCATGCTCGGAAAGGGAATAGCTATTTCCGGTGGAGAGAACTATCCAGCAGGTGAGTAAATGGCAACGCAGAAAGCCACATTTGGAGCGGGATGTTTCTGGGGAGTGGAGGAAACCTTTCGAAAAATAAAAGGAGTGGTCTCTACTCAGGTGGGGTATATGGGTGGTACTCTTGCCAATCCCTCCTATGAAAAGGTCAGTACAGGAACTACCGGACATGCAGAAGTCGTGGAGGTGACGTATGACCCCACACAGGTTAGTTATGAAGATCTCCTGGAGACATTCTGGAAGATCCATGATCCCACGCAAGTGAACCGTCAGGGCCCTGACATAGGCACGAATTATCGCTCGGTGATCTTTTACCATATTCATGAACAAAAGGCGGCTGCAGAGGCCTCCAGAGACCGCCTCTCCCGATCAGGCCGGTACAGAAGACCAATCGCAACCGAGATTACCTCCGCCTCCACATTCTGGAGGGCAGAAGAGTACCATCAGCAATACTTTGAAAAACGAGGAGGCGGCCGCTGTCACTGAAAAAAATAGATACATTCTTTTAAAACTTTCTTTGGTGGAATAGAAGATGATGCCCCATTCGGATAACCCTACAGATTCCTTCCTCCTTGGGCAGATAGATAGGTAAGATGGAGAAGACAAAGCACCCACCTCATGAAAAAAACATTATGGTATCTGCCTAATTCCTCTTTTCAGACAAGATAGAAGGATTCCCGTTCCTCCTCCCCTTCCTCTGATGGCTCTATGTGAATGGTAACTTGGGCCCGCGGGAATTCAACCTTCAGATCATTCTCTAGGTGGTCAGTCAGATCGTGAGACTGCTCCACGCTTGCCTTCCCGTCCAGCACCACATGGAATTCGATAAAGATCTCGGGACCGGATCTTCGCGTTTTTAAGCCATGATAGTTTACGTACTTCCCCGCATGATCGCAAATAATGCCCTGGATCCGGCTCTGCTCATGATCCGTAATACGGTAATCGATCAGGTCTTTGAAGGAGCGACGGGTGAGTTCACTGCAGGATGATCACCGCTACGATGATGGCAAGGAGTGGGTCCAGCAGCTCATAACCGGTCAATCGGATGAGTATGAGGCCTCCAAATACTCCAAGAGAGGTGTAAACGTCTGTCCTCAAATGCCAGGCATCGCTCACGAGAGCGATGGACTCAGACATCTTTGCCACTTTCATCAATTGTGAAGAGACCAGTCAGTTTATCATGGCAGAAAAATCCATGAGTGCTATCCCGAATAGGAGCAGATCGGGTGTTAGTATCCCTATTCCCGGTGAAAGAATCTTCACCACGGCTTCCCGGATGATAAGAATAGCTGCACCGAATATAAGGAGTGCTTCTACGAGCCCTGAAAAATCCTCAAACTTCCCATACCCGTACTAATGTTCTTCATCGGGAGGCTCGGCCGATCTTCGCACCGAGTACATCGCAACACCCGCGGCAATTAGATCCATCGCCGAATGAAGGGCCTCAGAAAGGATACTCACAGATCCCAGTGCAATACCCACCGCACCCTTCAGGTTCACAAGGGTAATATTGGAGAATACCGACAGACGTGCTGTCTTTCTCTTCAGATCATCCAATTCTTGTAACACACCGTACTTCACCGAAATTTCCGTACTGTATGTGGTAAAAGGGTATAAGGGTCATCCTCATTCTATGCTCCCCCATCTATCAGTTCACGAACAAGAAATCCCCTACAACACATCGCGGCGGGATTAGGTGTGTTCTGTATGGAAAGTTTCAAATAGATGGCGTTTAAAGGGAGTAGCCATGCCACCCCCCCTATTCATTATCGCGGTCTTGATCGCGTTTGGGGTCACCCTTTTCTTTCTCTGGTGGGTGCGACGTATAG
>JAJRCP010000204.1 GCA_028678885.1 Methanomicrobiales archaeon | reverse complement strand
GGCGCCGGTAACAACCGCCACTTTTCCTGACAACTTGCCATAGTCCAAACCCATGTTTGGTACACCGTCCAGATTCTCGAATGACATTGCCTGTGTCTTTAGAGGGATATAAACATAACCCTCGAATGTGCCTACGATAGATGATGTCTGGAATAGGACTCATCGACCCAGACCTCCGTCCTCACCAACTTATTTTCAACTTCCAGCACGTAGGACTGAATGATTCATCGTCTGTGAATGTGAAAATGCGCTAATGACCCGCTATTGTGGTCAGTTTGAATCTGTGTTATTCCATTTGAAAAAAAGAAGCAATATTTATTCATAAATTGTAATTCTGTTAGAAGGATATAACATCTGACCAACCGGGCAGGGTTCCCAACTAGCTATGTAATAATTTGGGGAAGCCTGCTCATTAGAAAAATATACATATTCTGCGAATGATTTTCCCGGTTTAAGACCCTCTATGTAAATATAGTAATAATTTTTGATTTGCCTAGTGTAATTATTAACAAGATTTATTTTAATGCAAATATGATCTGGTTGAATTTGACCGATATTGGTGATATTGTAAATAACACTTAATCTTCCATCATAAGCATCATATAATGGATCCGATAGTATGATCTGAAATTTTGCTGCCCTATTTTGATTATTTATATTTATCTGGGAAGAGGAACAACCCACTGATAATACAGATAAAAAAAGAATAATAAGAATCAAACCCATTACAGGTTTTTTCATAATCTCACTACTTTGATTATGATAATTTATGCAAATAGTTGTTGGAAGATAATATCCTACGATAGAATTCTAGACCGCGGAAAAATCCTACTATAGCACACATACAATTATCATGACGGTTGATTGATGGTTACAAAATAGAAAATGGTAAACTATGGTAGTTAAAGACACGGAAGAGGCTGAAAGAATTCGGCGACTCTACAATAATCCAAAATTTAAAGAGGATCTCGCGGTTGTTAACGATGCTAGGGAGGTGCTTGAAAAAGCCATGAAGGAAAAGGGAAAAACCATAACAGAACCAATGAAAGAAAGTGACAAGACATACCTGGAGTTCCTCAATTCACCGGTGGAACCGATGAAAGAAAGCGATAAGAAGGAGATGAAGAAGGTATTCCTGGAGTTCCTCAATTCACCGGAAGGGAAGAAGGCATTCGCAAAGCTGCATTCAGAACTTCATGAAGAAAATATTAAAAAAAGCCGCCAAAAATTTATGCGGACATCCGGTGGATTGTTTGAATAAGCCTCCTTTTTCAATCCAAGACCATAGTACTCACCAAAAGGAAAATTAGCCGAAATCTTCGTAAATTGACCTTCTTTTCTGATCTGCGTGGGTGTACAAAACTCCCAGATGATCGGCATGAGAGATAGTCCCAATATCGACAGAAAATATTTGTTTAATAATCGATATATCAATCCTTGGTGGTATGTAATAGTAGCCATCCTCCAAGGATGATCATATCGCTATGGCGGTCTGCGCAATCGACTGAATCCCTTTTAGACCGCCATTATCTTGAACGTATCTTTTTTGGGTCATTCCTTCTTGATGTTTTATATGAAAAGGGGATAAAAATGCGAAATTGGTCTTGAGAAGATACCCTAATTACCTTCAATCACGAAGTAAATAGCATGGAAAAAGACCGTTCATCGTCGTGTTTAGGTGTTGGGTTGGGTAATAAAAAATAACGCATTAAAATAGCATGATTAAAATCTAATAACTATTATCCACCCTCCAATAGATGCAATAGGCAAGAATTCTTGGTTATCAATGTATTTCGCATTTGAGGTTCTGGAAAAGGATATTGCGGGCCGATTAGGCAGGCTGAAGGTAGGAGAGAAGACTGTGCGTACTCCGGCCCTTCTCCCGGTAATCAACCCAAATCTCACTCTCATCACACCCCGTGAAATGAAGTCGCTTGGGGTGGAAGCGCTGATCACCAACGCATATATTTTCTTTAATAGTGCGAAGTTCAGAAAACAGGTTGAACAGGAGGGAATCCATCATTTCCTCGATTTCGACGGGGTTATCATGACAGATTCCGGTGCGTTTCAGCAATCAATCTATGGGAAGGTCGAGATCTCAAACCAGGAGACCCTTAAATTCCAACAGCAGATTAGCAGTGATATCATTGTTCCGCTGGATATCCCCACCTCACCCGGAGCGGACCGCGAGACCGCTGAACGAGAACTTTCTCTCACCATGAGTCGGCTCAGGGAAGCACGGGATATCGCACCGGAGCGCTCTGTAGGCCCCGTTCAAGGAGGAATCTTTCCGGAGTTGCGGAAAAAAGCAGCAGAGGATATCCAGAGATTAGGTTTTTCCTTCTGTCCCATCGGTGCAGTGGTTCCTTTGATGGAGCAATACCGGTTTCGTGATCTGGTCCAGGTAGTCAGAGCTGCAAAAAATGGTCTTTCTCCTTCGACAGTGGTCCATCTTTTTGGCGCCGGTCATCCGGTCATGTTTGCCCTCGCTGTTGCGATGGGGTGTGATCTCTTCGATTCTGCTGCTTATGCCCTATTCGCCCGAGATCGCCGGTATCTTACTTCTCATGGGAGCTATCGCCTAGATGAGATGACTGATTTTCCCTGTTCTTGTGAGGTCTGCCGGAAACACTCCGTACAGGAAGTGAAAACGTCTCTTGATGCAGAGCGGTTGCTCTCCTCCCATAACCTGTTTATCACTCTCGCAGAGATCGCTTGTGTACGACAGGCAATCCAGAGAGGAACTCTCTGGGAACTTGTGGATGACCGCTGCCGTAGCCACCCTCGATTACTGGATGGATACCGAGCACTCCTGAGCCATAGTAAAGATATGGAATCCATGGACCGGGTCTCCAAGGACCATTTCTTCTATCGGGGTGATGAGAGCTGTGCACGCACCGAAGTAATCCGCTACCAAGGGCGACTCTCCACACTGGCCTTGGAGGAGGAAGCAGTCATATCCCTTGTAGGAGGGGTGTCCACTCCATACCAGGTTTTCCTGTTCAAGCCCCCATTCGGTCCTTTCCCTCCAGAACTATCAGAAACCTTTCCCATCGGACAGAGTGTTATCCCCTCCTGGGATGAAAAGATGGTAAAACGGGGATGTGCAGGGATCAGAGCGCTCATCCATTCGCATCCCCAAACACACTTCACCATCATCTCTAGGAAAGACTGGTATGATCTAGTTGTGCGGGAGGTTCCACAGGTCGAGGTGATGTGTGACCTCGGTTGATATTAGAAAAAGAGATGGACTTGCTAGGACAGGAAGGTACGAGTACAGAGGAAAACAGATCGTCTTCCCCACGGTCCTGGACACGCAGCTCTTTTTCCCCTCGCTTCTTCAGACGGCATTTTCCCACGTCCCCCTTTCTGCCGATTCCACCTTTGCTTGCACCTATCAGGTAAAAAGTGAGGATGAACCTTTCTCCGTTCACCCCAAGGCAATTCCGGATATTCCGCACGGATCCTGCGTCATGGTCCCGAACTGGCATATTGCTCTTATCCGTCCAGCGGAATATGTCAAATGGTTGGTATCTCTTAAAGAACAAGTGCCTCCGGACACGGTCTGGTATGCACCTGCAGCTGCGCTCCCTAGTAATGTCGCTCTTCTTGTCTACACCGGATTCAATCTGTTTGATTTCACCGGAGTGGATCTAAAGTCTGCGCAGCGGCTGTTTTGCACGACGGAGGGGTTATTTCCTCCTGATTGGATAGAAAAGGATATCTGTGGATGCGAGGGCTGTAGAAGCGGGGATCTTCACCTTCATAACCGAGCTGCAATCTTGCGGGAGATTGCACTTGTATCTCAGTTCATCGACAGAGGGCAGCTGCGGGAGTTAGTCGAGGCACGGTGCCGGATGGATGCAGATCAGGTTGCGATACTCCGGCAACTGGACAGGTGTTACGGGTTCCTGGAGCCCCGATGCCCGGTGGCACGAGAGTCCCCCTTGAAAGCAAATAGTAGCGATGCCCTGTTTCGGGTTGAAGTAAAAAGATTCGCCGACCGGGTGATCTCTCGGTACCGGCCACCCCTCGGAGGGGTCGCTCTCCTCCTCCCATGTTCGGAACGAAAACCCTACTCCATGTCCCGGAGTCACCAGAAATTTCATTCCGTTGTCCAGGGAAGAGCACACGAATTGATCGTCACCTCACCTCTAGGATTGGTTCCAAGAGAGCTTGAAGACGTGTATCCGGCCGCCCACTACGATATTCCGGTAACCGGATACTGGGATCGGGAAGAGCTGGCTTGGGTCTCCTCTGTACTTTCAGAATACCTCTGTCATCATCCTTACCGTCGGATTATCGCCCATCTGGAGGGAGGGGCCCTGACTGCAGCGCAGATGGCTGCGGAACGTTGCGAAGTGATGCTGGAGTACACCTGTCAGGGACCACCCTGGAGTATCCCTTCTCTTGAAGCCCTCAACCATGCGCTGAAAGGTGAATCTCGGATTTCTGAGAATTCCCTGATTCGGGGGATCCTCTCATGGCAGTTTGACGTGGATATCGACTCTCACGGCATGCGGCTACGCAGAAAAGGAATGGAGGCATTTATTTCTCGTGGGAAAGAGCAGTTATTTAGTATCTCATCCCGGACTGGATTGTGTATCCCAACTTTTTCTGGTTGGTGTTTGGTTGGGGAAGGGTACAGCGTACACATCGATAATTTCATTCCCCAAGGAGATATTCTAGCGCCTGGAGTGCTTTCTGCCGATAGTCGTATCCGGGAGGGGGATGAGGTCCATGTTATTGGCGATCATATTCAAGCGACAGGTCGCGCTGCTATGGGTGCAGATGAAATGCTCTCTTCACGAAGAGGGGTCGCAGTACGGGTTCGAAAGGTATTGAAAGAGTGATACCCCAGTATTATAGCACGTAGATTGCAACGCTGGAGTGATCAACATTGTATAGAGTTAAACAGACCATAATTCTTGCTGAAAAGGTTCATGAGCTTTGGATCCGAGCACCGCAGGTCACCAAAATAGTGCAGGCTGGTCAATTTGCGATCCTCAGGGTTGGTGAGTATGTTAAACGAATCCTAATTACCATCTCAGCCGTAAAGAGAAACTGTATCCATTTTATCTTCACAAACAGTGGAAAAACCACCGAGCAGTTTAATGCCTGCAAGCAAATGAACAGTATCCGCGAAGTGCTGGGATCGCTCGGTAAATCCAGTGAAATAGCGAAGTACGGAACCTGCACGATAACGCGAGGGGGGTGGGAATTGTGAGCACCCTCGTCATCGCACAGGCAGCAAAGGATTCAATGTCTGTCGGTTCAAAGAGCCTGACATCCATGCTGGTCGTGATCGCCGTTCCAAAGGAGCTGGCCTCAGGCGAACAGCGCGTGGCAATGGTACCGGAGGTCGTCCAAAAACTCACGAATTCAGGTCACGAGGTCCGGATCGAGCACGACGCAGGGAGGAGCGCGTACTACCCCGATAATCTTTTCATGGCTGCCGGTGCGAAGATCGCGTCCAGTCGGACTGACCTGTTGAACGGCGCCCAGATCGTGCTGTGTGTTCAGCCCCCGACCGTTGCTGAGGTCGATCAGCTCACTGAGGGCACAATCGTCATCGGGTTCATGAACGCGACGCGCAATCTCGAAGCTGTTGCCCGTATGCGCGACCGGAAGATCACCGCCTTCGCCCTCGAACTCATTCCACGTATCACTCGCGCTCAGAGTATGGATGCGCTCAGTTCCCAGGCAACGGCCAGCGGGTACATGGCGATCATCTTGGGTGCCGAAAACTGCCCGAAGTTCCTCCCGATGCTGACGACGGCTGCGGGCACGATACGACCTGCAACGGTGCTCATCCTGGGTGCGGGCGTCGCTGGCCTTATGGCGATCGCTACGGCTAAGCGGCTTGGCGCCATTGTCGAAGCCTATGACGTTCGGCGTGTTGCAGGTGAGCAAGTCCGCAGCCTTGGCGCCAAGTTCCTCGAGCTTGAGATCAACGCTGAGGGACAGGGTGGCTACGCTCGAGAGTTAACGTCTGAGGAGAGGGTAAAGGAGCAACAGATGGTTTCTGCTGCTGTCGCACGGGCCGACATCGTCATCACGACCGCCAACATCCCTGGTCGGAAGGCTCCCCGCCTCATAACTAAGGAAACAGTTGCGACAATGCAACCGGGCGCTGTCATTATCGACCTGGCCGCCGAATCGGGCGGAAACTGCGAACTGACTAAACCTGGTAAGACCGTCCGGGAGCACGATGTCACGATCTTAGGCCCGCAGAATCTTCCCGCTCAGTTGCCGTTCCACTCGAGCCAGATGTATGCAAAGAACCTCCAGTCATTTCTAGCGCTCCTTTTTAACAAGGAAGGAACTCTCATCTATGAGTTCACTGATGAGATCCTGGTCGCGAGCCTCTTGGTCCACGATGGTGAGGTGCGCCATATGCCGACACGCGACCTCATGAGCGGAGGGAAGCTTTGACCGACATGACCGCACTCTGGACCGCGGTCTATATCGCGATGCTAGCCGCATTCACCGGCTACGCCGTCATCAGCCGGGTCCCCGTCATCCTTCACACGCCAATGATGAGCGGCTCGAATTTCATCCACGGAATCGTTCTCGTCGGGACTATGGTAGCGCTCGGCCTTGCGACGACGACTCTAGAACAGATCATCGGATTTATCGCAGTCATTCTCGGCGCTGCGAACGTCACCGGAGGCTACATCGTTACGGAGCGGATTCTACAGATATTCGATCGCAGTGGGAAAAAGCCCGGAAAGGGGGGCCTGAGATGATCGATTTCTCCTATGTGATCGACTCGGTCTACATTGCGACAATCATTTTCTTCATTGTCGGTCTACAGCGAATGAGCCACCCACTCACTGCCCGGAGCGGGATTGTCTGGGCCGGTGCCGCGATGTTGATCGCGACGCTCGTTACATTCCTGACCCCGAACCTCACCAACTTCGTTCTGATGGCGATCGGGATCGTTATCGGCGGGAGCTTTGGCTACATCGCGGCGAAGCGCGTTGCGATGACCGACATGCCCCAAATGGTCGCGATCTATAACGGCATGGGGGGCGGCGCGGCAGCCGGAATCTCGGCCGTTGAGCTTCTCGGTACCACTACCGCCACCACCAGTTCCATCGCCGTTATCGGCGGCCTAATCGGAGCCGTTTCGTTTGCAGGGAGTCTTATCGCGTTCCTGAAACTTCAGGGTTGGATACGGCAGCGACCGATCACCTTCCCAGGTCAGCAGATCATCAACATGACGGTTCTTGCTCTTGCTGTCGTATTTGGGATGCTCGTTCTCTGGCAGCCATCCTGGATCCCGCTCGCCGTCATCATGTATCTCCCGCTGTTCTTCGTCCTATCGCTTGGGTTTGGTTTCCTTATGACGCTCCCGATCGGCGGGGCAGACATGCCCGTTGTGATCTCGATGTACAACGCTTTCACTGGGCTCGCCGTAGGGCTTGACGGATTCTCATTCGCAACCCCCAACTACGCGATGGTCGTCGCTGGTGTCATTGTTGGCGCTGCGGGTTCCTTGCTCACGCTCCTCATGGCACGGGCGATGAATCGCTCGATCTCGAACGTCATCTTCGGCGCGTTCGGCGCGATGAAGGAGACTTGGACGCTGATTCAGGGAAGCATGAAACCAATCGAGGTCGAAGATGT
>JAJRCP010000203.1 GCA_028678885.1 Methanomicrobiales archaeon | reverse complement strand
TCGGCACTTATCGCCCGACGTGAAGTGCGGGGAAGACACCACAATCATTAATACCAGCCCCCCTAGATACTTTAACCGCAATTCATGGAGCGGTGGATCCCGCACCGCGAGTATCGAAAGATGCGAGATTTCTGTTGAGGTAGCCAAGCCTGGTATGGCGCAGGTTTGCTAAACCTGTGTCCCTTGCGGGACTCGAGGGTTCAAATCCCTCCCTCAGCGCTCAATTCACATCGATAGTAGGAGGAATTGAATGGCAAAAGAGACAAAAGAAGCAAAGGCAGGAAAGGAAACGAAGGCGGAGAGGGAGGAGGAGATCAAGTATTTCGTCCGGGTCAATAACGTTGACCTAGATGGGACAAAATCGGTGCAGATCGCTCTTACCGCCCTTGATGGTGTCGGGAGGACAACGGCGCGCATCATATCCCGGCTGTCGCAAGTGGATCCTCACGCCCGGATAGGGTCTCTTCCCGATCCGGAGATCGATCGCATCCGAAAGACTGTCGAGAATTATAGCTCGCTCGTCCCAGGCTGGATAAAGAACCGCCCATACGATGTCTACACCGGTGAAGCTCGGCATCTTTTTGGTACAGATGTTCTTACCGCGAAAGAAGATGACATCAACCGTATGCGGAAGATCCGATGCTACCGAGGTATCCGGCATGAAACAGGGCAGAAAGTTCGGGGCCAGCGAACAAAATCGACAGGAAGGACCGGTGCCACTGTCGGTGTAACGAGAAAGAAAGAATAGGGTGATACGATGGGATATCCTGGAAAGAACACCAAACAGTACGAAACTCCAGTTCGCCGATTCGAGAGCTCACGGATGGAGGAGGAGGTCCGGCTCATTATCGAGTATGGCCTCCGGAATAAGCGGGAGGTTTGGAAGGCAGAGAGTACATTGCGGCGTTACCGGAGAGCTGCCCGAGATCTGCTTGCCCTAACCTCGCAAAAACCGGACTCGCCCCTGATCCAGTTGAAGAGGCGTGATCTGCTCGGTCATCTCCACCGGATGGGGTTGGTGAAGGCGGACGCAGACATTGATGATGTTCTCGCCCTGAAAGTAGGACAGGAACTGGAAAGAAGGCTTCAGACCTTCGTATACCGTAAAGGCCTGGCACGGTCTCCCAAGCAGGCACGTCAGTTTATCACCCACGGCCACATTGCCATTGGTGACGTCCGTGTGACCATCCCCAGCTACCGAGTTCGGACAGATGAAGAGCCTGAGATCCGGTACTATCCCCACTCCTCCCTTGCCCATGAGTTGAATCCAGAACGTGGTCGGATTATGAAGGGAGGCAGGTAACGTGGCGGATGAGAAGGAGAAGTGGGGTATCGCCCACATCTTTGCGTCATTCAATAATACCCTCATAACCATCACCGACCTGAGCGGGGCGGAGACAATTGCTAAAACGAGCGGTGGCATGGTGGTGAAACAGGACAGAAATGAATCCTCTCCATATGCAGCGATGCAGATGGCCACGAATATCGCCCAAGCAGCGATGGAGAAGGGTATCCGGGGAGTTCATGTCCTCGTTCGTGCACCAGGAAGGGGAAAACAGAGAAGCCCTGGTCCTGGTGCACAGGCAGCGATCCGGGCACTCGCCCGGGCGGGAATGCGCATCGGCAGGATTGAGGACGTGACTCCGGTTCCCCATGACAGTGTCCGTGCCAAGGGTGGCAGGAGAGGAAGGCGAGTCTGATGGAGATCATCTTTAGTAGGTTGGATGAAAAATATGCCCGGTTTACCCTGGCATACACCAGAACCGCATTTGCAAACTCCTTCCGCCGGGCCATGATCAGCGAGGTCCCTACCCTTGCTATTGATGAAGTGCGGGTATACGACAATACCAGCGTCCTCTTCGATGAGATGCTCGCTCACCGGCTGGGGCTGATCCCACTCAGGACCGATCTTACATCCTATGTTCCAATGGGAGAATGCTCCTGCGGGGGAGAGGGTTGCACGCACTGTACTGCAACCTATACCCTGAGCGTGGAAGGGCCACGAATAGTATACTCGCGAGATCTTATCCCTCAGGATCCCTCGGCTGCACCCATACACGAGGATATCCCTATTATCAAACTGAGCGAGAACCAGAAAGTGGTACTGGAGGCACGTGCGGTGATAAACACTGGCAGGGAACATGCCAAGTGGCAACCCACCATTGCCTGCGGCTACAAGAATTATCCGGAGATCACCTTTGGAGAGAAATGCGACGGATGCGGCATGTGTATTGATGAGTGTCCCCGGGGTATCCTAACAATCGAAGGGGGAAGAGCACGGGTAATCGAAGAAAAGCGTGAAGAGTGCATCCTCTGCCGTCTCTGTGAGGATGCCTGCCTTGCCGGCGGAATCGGCGATGAGCCTTCCATACAGGTAACCGGAGATGAGACACGTAAGGTCTTTGTGGTGGAAGGAGACGAATCCCTGCCGGTCCTGAATATCATCGAGGAGGCACTTTTGCACCTGCGCAAGAAGACCGAAGATCTGGACATCATTATCTCGCAGTTATCTGGAGTGACATAACATGCAGACAGCTAGTGGAAAAACCAATCCACGGCTCACGAATCTTATAATCCTGTTGAAAGAAAGCGCCCGTTCTAATGAGGCACACATCTGGAGGGAAATCGCCCTGAGACTGGAAGCCCCCAGCAAGAACTATGCAGAAGTGAATATCGGGAAGATTAACCGGTATGCGATGAAGGGAGAGACGATACTTGTTCCGGGAAAAGTTTTGGGAACGGGGATCCTCACCCAGCCGGTACAGATTGCCGCGTTGAACTTCAGCAAATCAGCGGTCGGGAAGATAGAAAAAGCAAAAGGTGCGTGCATGACCATAGAAGAACTCCTTTCAGAAAATCCTAAAGGAAATCGTATCAGGATACTACGGTGAGGGTATGGTAACAGTAATCAATGCACAAAACCTGATTCTTGGGCGGCTTGCGAGCATTGTGGCGAAACGTGCCCTCGAAGGAGAGGAGATTGCCATCGTCAACGTGGAGAAAGTGGTGATCTCGGGAACGCGAACCCAAGTAACGGGCACTTATCTCAAGAAACGACAGAGGGGCTCGAAAGAAGGTGGTCCCTTCTTCCCGAGGCGCCCGGATCATATCATGAAGAGAACGATCCGAGGGATGCTTCCTTATAAACGACAGCCCGGGCGGATGGCATTCCAGCGAGTGAAGGCATATGTCGGAATTCCCAGGGAATTCCGGG
>JAJRCP010000202.1 GCA_028678885.1 Methanomicrobiales archaeon | reverse complement strand
GCGTACGGAGGAGTAAGGGCGATTGTCGACATTCTCAAGCGTGAACTGCTCTCGAAGGATATGAACTATGACGATATCAGGCGTCCGTTCACCGGCAAAATAATCTTTGGTCTCGAGTTTTTTATCGCTGCCGATATCATCAATACACTTATCGCCCCAGGTCAGCAGGAGATTCTCCTGCTCGGGGCTGTCGTCCTTATCAGGGTTGTTCTCGGATATTTCCTCAGCAGGGAAGCACGTGATTTCAGGATTGAGTAGCCTTCTCGCTTTTATGCGATATCACCATAACTATCATTCCAACAGTACGTCCGCTCAGGTAAATCGATAATTTATGAACGAGACCTTGTGCACCGACAGCCAGTAACGCACCCATTGCTTTTTCCACCGCTTCTTCCCGAGTCATTTCCATGTTGAGAGGACAATTATCATATCGTCTGGCACCGTCGGTGCAAACAACTGATCGTCTGATTGCTGGAATACAACTCCGACATCACGCAAGAGATCTGTTCCTTCGCCCCCGGTGATTATCCTTCCATTTATTGTGATCTTTCCATGCGAAGGGATAAGGAGACCATTAAGGAGTTCGATCAATGTCGATTTTCCCGACCCGTTTGACCCGACAATGCGACGATCTCGTTCTTCTGCACATAAAAACACATTTCGTGGATCCGACACTCCCGTCCGGATAAATATGACTCGCTTAATCGATGTGTATCAGTTCGTGTTCAGGTTCCATAGGGATCCTATAATCGGGAGACATAGATCAACAACATACCATATGATATCCCCACCACCAGAGGGGGGAGACCCCAAAGTGGCGGGAGATCGATAATTCCTGCCACATATACCATAGGAAAGAATATATCTATTGGATTCCGCACCACTCCCAATAACACCAGAGGAACGGTTACGAGGATTGCATATAAGTGAACGCCGCCCAGACCGCGTGAGACGACCCCTACGAGTGTGCCACAGATTGCAGCAAGCATGATTGTTAATATGGCATAGGGAATTATCGAGATTCCTTCGAACCACGCGCCTGCAACAACGGAAGGGAAGAACACGAGAGTATACAAAAGGATAAAAGTCCCTGTATAGGTGAAAAACAACGAGGTCTTGGATCGTTCGCACACTATTATCCGTCTGAGCATCCCGCTCAGCCGCAATTTTACCAGATTAATCGCGGTGCCGGTCACCCCCGTAAAGATGAGCAATGCTACCAGCACAAGGCCTCCAAATCCGGTGTATCCCGCCACCAGGATCATAATAAACGGTATAATGACTCTTCCTGCGAGATGCAACGGATTCTCCAGATTTTCGTTGATGAGAGGCTGCCAGATCATCCTTTATCGAACCTTCTTCTCGCTTCCTCTACTACATCTGCGGTGATCCGTACATACCCCTTCTCCCGTGCATATCGCAACACCAGTTTCTTTATCATAGGCTGCATGAAGGCGGGTGCACGGAGCAGCTTCTCTTCCGCAGCTTTGGTCCACGCAGGAAATTCCTCATCCGGAGGTCCCTGAATCTCGATCGAACGGGGCGTACCGAGAGTTATGATCCTCGCAATGAGTGCAGGAAGATCATCGATCTTTTCCAGATATTCTGTAATGGTCTGGTCTTTTAGGACAATTTTTACCGGAATCTGACCTGAGAGAAGATCAGAGTCGGAATTAACATCTTTTATCCCGTTCTTTGTGAGGTGGAGGATCCTATTGCCGTACCTGACTTCGCCGATCCGGTTGGTGCCATAGATTACCGCTGCCCCTTTATCAGCCCTTTCTCTAACCAGTGAAAAGAACCGGTCCCTGGTCTGGGAATCCAGTCCCAGCGTAGGTTCATCAAAGAGGAGCACCGGTTTCCCGCTCACAAGAGACTCGGCTAACGTGAGCTTCCGCCTCATACCCAGGGAATAACGGCCAACCCGATCGTCAGGGTTCAGTTCGAGAGCTCTGCAGACCCGATCGATATCTTCAGAGCGAGGACTTTGGTAGAGATTTCCGAAAAAATTCAGATTCTCCCTCCCGGTGGAGGAATCGAAATGTGCGTTTTCGTCGAAAACCGGGAAAAGCAGTGTCCTTACCAGGGCCCGCTGAGCGATGCCATCCTGCCCCATAATCCGAAAGATGCCGGATTTCGGGCGGTACCATGTGGAGAGAAGATTGAGCAGGGTCGATTTCCCTGCCCCGTTCTTTCCATATATACAACATATTTCTCCAGATTGTACCATGAATGAGATCCCGGATATTCCATTCCCTCCAGGATAGGTAAATGCAAGATCATCGACATCCACTCCTGGGATCATGAAACAAAATACTCCCTTGCCGGACCCGGAACTAATAGGGATAAATCTTTTATCCCCGCTGATGGATCGGGATGGGAATCTATTTTTTCATCACACGCACTCAAAAATATCACCAGGAAGTCGGTGAGGCATAATAATAGTATATAAATAAAAAACTTTCGCACGGCTAAATTAATACATTTTACAATCATTCCCCGGATGTGTTCCCCGGTTGACATCACAGATTCTCACTTATCTTATATTCCTTTTCTTTTCAGGCCTCTTTTGAAATGAAGAAAAAATGAAATTGGAGGCGGCTGCTGCTTGCCCGGATGCGACCATAACCTTTATATCATTTTTAGGCCATTACGGGTCTATGAATTCACGTAATGTCATTCTGATCCCACTCCTCTGTGTGGTGATCTTTGCATTCATGGCAGGGTGTTCGAGCACTCCGCCAGTTGTTACTCCCACACCAACCGCCTCTCCAACCCCAACAGTGACCACTGCGCCGCCACTCGGAACGCCCACAATTGCGATCAATTCTCCGCAGAACGGGGCAACACTTCCTGCAGGCAATATCACGGTCACAGTCCAGGCAACAAATTTCTCTATCGTCGACAAACAGGGACAGCCCAGTGTAACCGGTCAGGGACATGTTCACTTCTATATGGACGTGAGTCCGATCCCCACAGACCCGACAAAGCCGGCGATCCCGGCAAACGCGAGTGCTGTATGGGCACATGTTTCCGGAAACACCTACACGTTCACGAACGTTCCACCAGGAATGCACATCTTTACGGTCCAGCTCGCGAACAATGATCACACCCCTGCCCAGCCTTCCGCAATTGCGAGTGTCATGATCACCGTCGCTGGTCCGACGACAACGAGCCCGACAACGACGGCACCGACAGCAACCCCCACTGCGACGACGATGCCCCCGGGCGGCGGCCAGACCGTACAATTGACCCTGACAGCCAAGAGCTTAGCTTTTGACAAGAGCATGCTCGCTGTTCCAGCCGGTGCCACGGTTATGCTCACGTTTGTCAACCAGGACTCCGGTGTCCCGCATAACTTTGCATTGTACACGAATTCGGCTGCATCAACCGCGATCTTCCGTGGGGATATCATCACAGGCCCACAGACTGCCACCTATACCTTCACTGCACCCTCCACTCCGGGAACTTACTTCTTCCGGTGTGATGTGCACCCGACAATCATGACCGGGTCGTTTGTGGTCACCTAGAGACGGAGACCATCTTCTCTACTATTTTTAAAGATCATTTTTCGGGATCGACTTCTAGAAAATCAAGATTGAAAAAAGAAAGAAATCACAGGGGAAATGGAAGGACACTCCATCCCCAGAGCCAGAAGAAGATCAGGACCACGACAATGTACGTGAAGATCAGGATCCATATGACCTTTAGCCACGGGGGCAATTGAGAGAAAATGGCTGCCATCGTATCTTGGCGACAGTATACACCATGCTCATTATAAATATTTTCCTCCAGAGATATATCCGGAGTTATTTTGCGGATCTCTGATGGGTCGTGGTCCTTTCATCCTTTTTTGGAATGCTTTTGCTTTCCTTTCAATCGCCCCGATACTTCCCGCATTATGGCAGGAGTCACTTCAGTGTACCCTGCTGATCTCGCATGGAGAGTGATCGCCTTTCTTGCAACCGGCGCTGCAAAAGAAGGCATCCGTGAGAGGAGCACTTCCGCTTCGGGTGTCCAGGGGATAGCCGGCGCATCTTCTCCCATGGCTGGCGCGAGTTGCACCGATGTGGTGGGAGCGGCAACAATGAGGATATTTGTGTCGCCGAAACGTGCGATGTTGAGAGTATTTGACCCGATAAGTGATTCATCAGAGTGGTGAAGGCCATGACGTCCCACGATAACAAGACCTGCATTGTGCTCAGCCGCATACCTGACAACCTCGGAATAGACCTTGCCGGTGAGCACGTCTGTCCCGAGCATCACTCCCATCGACTCAGCAAGGATCCCTGCACGGGCCAGACCTTCACGATACAGGTGCATCAACCCATCGT
>JAJRCP010000201.1 GCA_028678885.1 Methanomicrobiales archaeon | reverse complement strand
TAGAGTGGCTGGCTGTTAACCAGCATGTCACAGGTTCGAGTCCTGTTGGCGGCGCTTTTCTTTGGGCCCGTAGCTTAGTCCGGTCAGAGCGCCCGGCTCATAACCGGGCGGTCCTGAGTTCAAATCTCAGCGGGCCCATTCCTTATACGACAGAGCAATCTTCCATCAAATCGAGAAATTTCTGAAATTTCAGTTGAAAAGGGAAATTAAAAGAGGGGGAAATTGTCAACAGAAATCCATTTGAAGCTCCTCAATGCTACAGGCATTCCCACCGGTTATATGGATTCCCAATAGACTTACAAACCAGAAGTTTATCCGCTCTGAGGGAAGAAATGTATCTTCTGCGAACACTCGTTTCTCCGGTTTTAAGTAACGGTTATGAGCTGTTTTCCATCTACTCTTTTCAAAAAATATCTATGGGAGCATGCTGTAGTGAAGCCATATGAAGTGTCCAGTCTGCGGGAACGATTGTGTGAAGGACGCTCACGAATTAATCGAGAGGATGCCCGATATCTTCGCTCCCTGTCCTAGGTGCAAGAGCCGGACCCTTGACAAGGGTGCCCCCCTTCAAGAATTTTATTATGCAACCTGCGATTGTGGAAAGAGGTTCATCGATGAGGTTTTTGCACAGCTGTACATCACGATGGTGGAAGAGGGCGATCTTGTACCAACCGATCCTCTGAAAAAAGTCGGTTATCCCCTCATTCATCCTGGATTTGCCCTGACCACCGCACCCTTTCTTCCGAAGAATTCACTTGTCCTTCTCTCTCCGAATATCTCTCCTGGCACAGCCTGGCGCATTGTTCACGAGGTACCCGAAGTACGGGGGGTGGTGAAATGTGGACACTTCATACCTGGAGCGACCGATCTGGATCTCACAGTACCTCCCCGGACCTATGAACTCCTCGCTGGATGCGATGTCAGGGCAGACATTTTCTATACTCCAACTCACCCATTCGTCGTGTATAAACAGCAATCGAAGATCCATATCGAATTCCCACGTGGATATGATCCTAAAATCATTGGGGTCGGAGCATGCATACGGCGAAAAATGCCACGGATGTTCATCGATGCCGATTGTGGGGCAGGGACTTTAGGTATTCTTGCGGGTATGCTGGGTGTACCGCACGTAATCTTGAATGATGCGTGGTATGCAGCCTCTTTCTGGGCTGCCTATAACCTACAGATAAACAGAGAATACCTGCTCGTAAAAGATGATGTCCATTTCTTCCAGAAATACGAAGATATGGAGAGACATCCGGTGGTACGGGATCCATTGAAGATCGCAGAGATGAAAGGAGATCAGATATTCGACGTATATCAGGGGGATTTCAGGATGCTCCCTACGATCCTTCCCAAAGAGAAAGAGATGCTCACCGTTCTGGACCTGTTTGAGAAGGGAGATCCGGTGTTCAATGAACGAATAAGGACCGAATGGAAAGCACAGATGGGCGGGGATGTATTTATTCCCTAGTGGATACACGTACTGATGGGGACTAGCCCGGGTGGCTCGACGTCACCTGTTACCCGAAACCGCCGGTACGCGGGGGGCGAAGTCCGAGGACGGCTCGTGCGATCCTTGGGATACGGGGATATCCTGACGTAGATACCTCGTCCCATGAGGCCGGTGGACAGGGATCAAAGCTTCGGAAGAAGTAGCGACCTGTTATTGTGGAGAACGGTTCAGGCCCGGAAGGGAGCAGACTTACCATGAACATTCGGCGCCCACGGGGTAGCGGGGTGGAGAAGGGAGGTTTCCGCGAACTTGGATGCGCTGTTCCAACCAAGGACATGTCCCCATTTGATTGAGAGAATATGGCAAAAGTCACCATCATCGGCGCTACCGGAAGGCTGGGGGCATTCGCCGCCCATACCCTGTCGCATATACCTTACGTAAGTGAGTTGATGCTCATCGGCCGACAGGGGCGGGAGGATTATCTTGACGGACTGGTGCGGGATCTCTCCGAATCCTTTGCGGCACGCGGCGATGCAACCGACATCAGCTGGAGTACCGATCTGGAAGACGTAGAGCGATCTGTAGTGGTGATCTGCACTGCAGGAATCGCACGCCAGGCTGGCCAGGAGAGACTCGAACTTGCGATGCAGAACGCACGAATCGTGGCTCCTATGGCCGAACAGATCGGTGAAATCACACCGAACACTATTCTCTTCATGGTGACCAACCCCGTTGACGTGATGACCACAGTCGGGCTTCGTTATTCCAGATTGAACCCCGAACGGGTGTTTGGATTGGGTACCCATCTGGACTCCATGCGCCTTAAATCCCTGATTGCAGAGAAACTTCATGTCCATGTAAGTGAGGTGCATACGCGAATCATCGGGGAACACGGGGAGAGCATGGTTCCCCTCTGGTCTGCTACTACCATTGGAGGCATTCGTATTAACAATCTTCCGGCTTACTCACGATTGAATCTGGATAAGATGGTAGAGGCAGTAAAGATGTCCGGAGAGATGATCATCAAAAAGAAGGGTTCCACCGTTTATGGCCCGGGAGAAGCGATTGCTACTCTGGTGCGCACGATACTGGGAAACGAAAACCGTATTCTGACCGTCTCCAGTTACATCCGGAGTGAGGTCCATGATGTCAGGGATATCTGCATCGGTATCCCTGCACGGATCAATCATAGTGGCGTCTTTCCTGTCCCGATACGATTGGAAGAAGAAGAAGTCCTCGCCTTTCGGGAGTCAGCAGAAAAGATCCGGATATTTACACATGAAGTGTTGGAGAAATTAAAACAATGACAATCTCAAATCATCCTATTGAGGTCAATCGTTTCGGCACTGGCCACGCCCTTGATGGCCGCGATAGCCTTTTCTAGAGGTTCAGTTCCGCCTTCATCGTCGCCAACAATAGCGGCTACTTTCAGGGCTTTCAAACCAAAAGCGATCGGCTCCTCCGCAATATCTTGTACTGCAGGAATCGTTTTCCTTATAGTCACGGTGAGTTTTCCTAAGTCTACATCAATCGACTCTGGCATAACCCGAAGGATTGCAACCACACTGCCCATTGGTTAAGGCCCCCGGAAACCACAGGCTGGACAAATATAAACAACGCTCTGATGCCTGCAACGGGCACACCGGCAGATCTTGGCACTGCATTCCGGGCACCCGAATTCCGTCGCTCCCTGCTCAGCGATTGGTGCACCGCAGGATGTACATTTCCCAAATTCCATATAAGAACTCCTCTTGGTACCGTACTACGTGGTTGCCGGATCTTTTAAAATGTTGTTTCCACCCGAGTAGCCCTAACATGAGCTCCTTGGAGAAAGGCTTCTAGGCGACCCGGAATACTCCCATTCATAACTGTGCATCGTATGTGATGGGAAAAAATAAAAGGAAGAAAGGCGGGATCCACTTCGATGCAAGGAAATGGTTCTTTAGCATGCTCCATAAAAACATCTTCCCTAAACAGCCCATCCACCGATTTGAGGATAATGAGTTCGGCCCCCATGGTATGTGCCACCCATGCCGCTATGGTGTCCGAAGTTACTTCCCAGGAATGGGGAAGGGGATCTAATTCTCTCAATTTACAATAGGGTAGGAGAACTCGTGGAGTGGGTGGTATTTCCAGCACATCTGTGGTCGGCAGACCATGAGATGCGATATACCATCCAAACTGCTCCATCGCCGCTACGGCCATCCAGTGGGCTTCCCTTTCTGTGGTAGGGATAGACCGTACCCGATCCGCAAACAAGCCACCTCCAGGTACGACCAGCAGGGGTGCCTGAGGGTGCCCCTCGATAACCCGCACCAGTTCAGGAACACAGCTGAGGAGACTGCCCCCCATCTTGATCACCCGTGGATACATACAGAAAAGTAAGTTGTCTACGTATAAAGGCCGGTGCGACAAAGTGTCCGTTATCGAACATACGGGGGTTGGCGAATATTACCGCGCCGTTTTCAAGGATGATTGGAGGGCTTCTGATGCGACTTTATAGGTGGTGGTAATTTGGCGAAGATCACGATTGCACCGCTAGTAATTTTCAGATTACAGGTGTTATCCCAGTTCGGAATCTGCCGCTAAAAATGAGAAGTTGATCCAATGGTTATGCGGTAACCATGATGCTACTTCTTTTCAGGTAAATGATCTGACGTGCGTCTTGGAAATTGAATTTCTCCGCAATAAGACCGTTGTCCTTCAATCTCTTGAGTGCATAACGGACTGTCCTTGGGGGCAGACCGCTCTGAGCCACCAGTTGCTTGTATGTCAGTTGTATGCCATCCTTAAACAACCCAAAAAGGGTCTGTGAGGATGGCGGTAGGTGGATAGTTTGCATGTATAAAAATTAACGTTGTTAACATATGAATCTGTCGGTTTATTTTGGAAAGGGGTGTCAATCAGGATCTGATGGAGAGAGAGAAGTGATTGGCATTTCTCCTGTCTATAGTTGCAATGAGAGGTGGTATCTGGGTGATCCTTCAGGTGCAGGGTGTTCAAGCATTAATAACGGCCTCTATCGCCGCGCAGAGAGCCCTGTAGGGGAAACGAGCGGGGACAGATATAAGGATGGTGCAGTTGTAACGTGAGCAAAAGAAGTACTCATTAG
>JAJRCP010000200.1 GCA_028678885.1 Methanomicrobiales archaeon | reverse complement strand
CTCGGAGAGATAACCGTTCGTATCAAAGAAGATCGCCTCGTCGCCACCCTTATAGATGGATTCCAGCTTGGCTAGGATATTATTCAGGTAATTGAGGGTCTTTGCATTTGGCGGAAGGGCTTCAGCGGCATTTCTCCGGATCGAGACGGTGATCGCCCGCAATCCCTTTTCGTACAGATCTCCATACATCGCTCCCCAAGAGGTGGTAATGATGAAGACCGTCGGTTTCGCACATTTCCGGGGA
Organism: Methanomicrobiales archaeon; assembly: GCA_028678885.1. Classification (GTDB taxonomy): domain Archaea; phylum Halobacteriota; class Methanomicrobia; order Methanomicrobiales; family JACTUA01; genus JAJRCM01. Next base: position 6,734 of record JAJRCP010000200.1, on the reverse strand, counting down.
TCGAGCCCCAGATCCCCTTTTCCTCGGGTGACCACGGGCCGGATATAAGCATCCTTGAGATTGTTCCGGCGAAGTGTTTCGTAAATCAGGTCCCGGAACTCCTCCTTTTTCAGCGGGATGGTCAGGTTGATCATCTTTGCGGAATCGTACAACCGCTCCAAGTGCCCCTCAAGCCGGAAAACCTTCCCGTGATACGCCCGTATCCCCTCAAAGACCCCGTCTCCATACAGGAGACCGTGGTCAAAGACGGAGATTTTCGCATCCTCTTCGGGAACGAACTTTCCGTCAAGATATATGATCATGAGGAAGAATGTTGTATTACCTTGTTTAACAATTTACGCTTTATTTTGGGGATCGGCATTTCCGGACAAAGTGATCGAACATCCGCCATGAAGGTACAGGTGAAAGGTGAGTGTAGCTGGCAAGAGTATTGTTTACGAGCACCCCATCCTTCTGCCCTTCTATGCCTCCACCCCTTGTGAGCCGGTAACAGAAGCGGGTATTGGGGCCAAGCCGGACATCACTATAATGGAATTCGTGCCCCCGGAAGGATCCTTCGCCCAGTGGAGACTCTGGACAGGAAAATCCCTCAACGTACTTCACCACCCGCTTTGAGGGCATTCGGGTAACCCCGGGGATCGCCCCGCAGAAGGAAAATGAGACCTCTTTCTCCGCTCCTCTCCAACCCGCGGAGAGGTGGATGCCTCCGGTGAGATAGATGAGTCCCCCGCACTCCGCATAGATCGGAGTCCTGTTCTCCGATTCCTCCTTTATTCCATTCCGGGCAGCAGTATTTGCCTCAAGCTCCCTCGCATACAGCTCCGGGTATCCTCCACCGAGGATGTACCCATCCGCATCGGGAAGCCGATCATGCACCGGGCTGAAGAACACCGGCTCCGCCCCCCTCCCACGGAGGACATCGAACAGGTCTGCATAGTAAAAATTGAATGCCTCATCGAAAGCGACACCAATCCGGGCATCCTGGTCGGATGCGGGGGTGAGTACACTTTTTTCCGTATCCTGCGGTGTATACTCACCAGCACAGGAAAGGATCTCCTCAACCGCGAGATGGTTTCCGATCGTCTTACGTATCGCATCCACGGTCTCCCGAAAGGCAGTCTGCATTTCCCCCTCTCGGTATGGGACAAGTCCCAGGTGACGCATCTCGAGCACCATGCTTTCATCCGGAGGGATGGCGCCTAACACCGGGATCCCACAGTAATGTTCAATCGCCCTCTTCGCTTTCTCCCGGTGAGTAGTTCCATACACATTGTTAAGAATAACCCCACAGATGGCAATCTCCGGGTCAAAGGCCATGAACCCCTTCACCAGAGCGGCGGCGCTCCGGGTGATACTTCTTGCATTCACCACGAGCACCACCGGGATATGCAATAGCTTTGCGATCTCGGCACTGCTTCCCTGATCCGTGAGGGCATCCGCTCCCTCATACAGCCCACGCACTCCCTCCACAAGAAGTACATCTGCATCCTGGGCCGCGTGATCCACAATGGTCCGGATCTCGGATCCCTGCATTATGAAACCATCCAGGTTCCTGCAGGGGCGTCCCGAGGCAGCGGCGAGATAGGAAGGATCGATATAGTCCATTCCTACCTTGAAGGTCTGGACGCGGTGATGATCTGCAAGCAGGGACGCGATCCCTAGGCTGATGCTCGTCTTCCCCGCGCCAGAGCGATCACCGGCTATCATCAGTGCCTTCATGACAGGTTCCGCAGTACAGCCCCGAACTCGCTTTCCACGATTCGGGTGATCCCGAGGGTCTTGGGATGGAGATCTACTTCTACTACCACATGCTGGTGGTGGAGCGCCCGGAGTGGTTCCACCTGACGAGGGCCATTTGTGATGGAGAATACCTCGATTCCTTCCGTGTACTCTGGAGGGACTGCATGCGGGACCCCCACTAACAATACAAAATCGGGTGTCTCACCTTGGATTAGAGCACCGATCTTCTCCCCATTCGCACCATATTCGTCAAGCGCCCCGAGAAGAACCGGGCTGAGTCCAGTCTCCTTCATTCCTGCCAGGATCCGCTGCGCGTCCCTCCGTACCTTGGGTAGGCCCCGTTCCTCCAGGTTCGCAATATACCTGATATTCGCCTGGGGGCAGACCTCGTGGAGAGCCACAAGCGCATCGGCAAACATGTACGCAGTTTCTTTCTTCGCATTCAGGACCGCGATTCCTTTTTTCCCCTTTCGGGCTAAAGCGAGTAACCGTTCTCCCACTACATGCTTGAGGTCGCCACGGGAAGGCTCGATGTAGGGTTTATAGGCTGCTCCCCTCAGGCGTTCTACTTCATTTGCTTTCCCCAGGAAGTACCGCTGCCGTTCTAGCTCATCCGCACTGATCCAGCCTACACGGGCTGCAGCTTCCAGCGCCGCCATCACCCCCATGATATTCTCCCGGTACCCTGCATGGATGGGAACCGAGATGGTTGGAGTGTGGATCCCTGATCCCTCAATAGCTGCTTCCATATCCTCCCCAATGATCAGAGAGACGCAAGTTCCAATCACCGCCATCCGCACTGGCGCAAACCGGGCCTCCGCATACCGAAGCACCTGCTCGAGCGCCGACTGTCCTCCGAAAATGAACTCATTATCAGTGAGAGACGTAGTAAGTACGTGTAAACCATCTTCTTCTAAGAGGCGGGCGTGCTTGAAGGAGCATCCAGAGGGCCCATGAAGAATCGCGACATCCACTTCCAGATCCCTTACCGTGTACAGGGCGGCGACGATGGAACTCGGGCGAGGCTGGATATACTGCATCCTATCTCCAGCACTTCACCGCAAGCACAATGCCTCCGGTTGACGAGATGTTCCTGGCTATTTTCTGCCCTTCGTCGAGTGTGTTAGTGTGAGGGTATCCGAACCGTTCACTCAGTGATTTCACACGGTCTCCCACTAGTATTACGTGTTCCGGTTGTATCAACCGTATCGTCTCCTCCACCTCCTCCGCAGAGAACCCCTCACAGATCGTTCGCGAGACCTCTCCGATAACCAGTGTAAGAGAATCTGCACAGGTTTGGCTTCTGGCGTAGTGGGCCGCCTCGATCGTGGTCATCCGGTCCGTACCGGAGTTTGCATTATCCACGATCACCCTTCCTTCGCTTCTTTCCACTGCCATCCTTCCACCGACCGCGTGGAACTTCCCCAGAGAGACAGGATTGATCCCCAGGAGGCAGGCTGCGGTTGCAGCCAGACGCAGAGGTGTGCGGTACCCCTCCAGTACAAGCAATGGGTTCGAGAACATACCCTCCCGCCCCTGCCAGGAGAACAAGCAAGACTCCGCCATACACCGGGTCACCTGACTGATGGTGACAATCCGATCGAGCCCTGGAAGCGCCCGAGGTGCGACCACCATCTCGATATGTCTCACTAAGCGAAGCTTCTCTGACAGACCGCTTTTTTTTCCTGCTCCGATAGGATAATCTTCCGCGGATGTGATGATCGCGAGATCCCCTGCCCCGGTAACACCCAGGGATTCTTCCGCGATTAGCCATCCTCCGCATGCCCGAGCTTCTCGTGCGGCCGGAATTACCGATGCCGGAGTGATGCTCCGTTTCCAGAGAAGCGTGCGATCCGGGTAGCTGAAGGTGCCCTGCGAGGTATGCAGGACACCGGGGCCTTCACAGATACTCGCAAGCGCATGGGCGGTGGTGGTCTTTCCCCTTGCACCCGTGATCTCCACCATAGGATGAGGGACGCAGTCCCACAGAATCCAGGCAACCGCTTCATGATGAGAGACAATCCTCTTTGCCGGAATAGAAAGATACGGGTGTCCAGGATCCAGGTGGACGGGTGCCACAATCAGGTCATACGCATCCTGTACTGGCCCCATTTTTCCACGGTATACATCCACGGCATCAACTGCATGGCCCATCGCCTCCAGTTGCCGGGCAATCTCCAATCCCCCATGGATAGTGTCTAGGACGAGGATGTCCATACAGTCAGAGATACGTTTTGAGAGCGGCCGCGGCGTTCTTCAGCATCAGTTTTGCAAGCATAGGATCCTTTCCGATGGGCTCCGCATATACGAGGGGAATGGTACGGCCGTTTCCTACACTGAAGGTTCCCCGACACGATCCCATCTCCAGTCCTATGATGAGCGGGATATCTTCCAGAACGTGGACACCTTTGGCAAGGAAGAGTGGTACTACGACCAGCAGGTCGATATCCTCCTTCTTGAACTCCGCGAGGACTTGTTCGATGTTCGGGGTGCTCTTCTCCATGTATGCACACTTGATGAGATACTCGCTCATGCCGGCCATCTGGTGGGCGGTCACTTCGATGAGTTCCTTGTTATAGGGAAGCCTGCTCCCGTGTCCGATGAGTAACAAACCTTTCTTGCCCATGTACCTTCAAGGTATGCCGGCAGAGGGTAAAAATGATGATCGTAAATTATCTTCGAGGCTCAATAACCCACCTTCTGACCTCCCCTTTCTATTTTCACCACGTTATCGATTGCTTTTTCTCACCTCGGCGCAGAATCTTGTAATCGATGAGTGATTTCGAACGGGACATCGTCTCCTGCTTCAACCGTTTCTTTGAAGAGCAGAAGATGCGGGGATTTGCCTACCGACTCAAGCAGCATAAGTTCAGCCAGCAGTTCATCGATGTCCTGGTCGATTGCCTAGACCCGAAGTACTACCTTGCCATCGAATGCAAGTCCATCCGGGGAAAAAAGCTCTATTTTACCCAGCATTTCCACATGGACCGGAATAAAGTCCATCAGATCGATGCAATCTCCACCTTCCTCTCCCGCACCGGCAGGAAAGGATTTCTTGCCATTGAGTTTCGGTTCGGGAGCGGCAAATCCCGTGAAGCCTACCTGATTCCCTGGGATCAGGTACAGCACCTGTACGCGACCACCCCGGGGATCAGCTTAGAAGAATTCCGCGAGTACCCACGGCTTTACCATTCGGGAGACGGATACCAGCTCCCCAATCTGTATCCGCAATAGATATTTGCTCAGAGCGGCAATAATGGTGAATCTTATGATGGCAGCATATGAGCGATTCGGGCTCCTGCTCAACGACCAAGTCGTAAGGACCCCGATCGCGATCGCGTCGATGGCAGGCACCGTGGATGCGAAGTATGTCCTCGCGCGCGCAGCCCACGTGGGGGTGGGCTTCATCGGTGGTTATTCTATCGATCCGCCCACCCTTGATGCGAGCCGGAAGATTGCTGCCTGTGGAAGAGGGGAATTTCTCTACGAGGATCCGATCGAGGAGCTCTCCCGGCAGCTGCATGGAACTGAAGGAAGTGATGTGATCTTCGGCCTGAACCTCCGCGGTAGCACCCCAGCCTCCTTTACCCGGATTGCTGAGGCCTTCGGGGACAAGGTGATCTACGAGATCGATGCCCATTGCCGCCAGGAGCCGATGCTTGCTGCCCAGAGCGGTGAATATTTTCTCGACCACCCCGACCTCCTCTCTCTGGTCATCCACGAGCTGAAGAAGCATGATGTGACTGTCTCGGTGAAGATGCGGGCGGGGGTGAGCCCCTCCGATCCTCAGCTCGCACAGAAGCTCTGGGAAGCGGGCGCAGACATCCTTCATGTCGACCTCATGGACCTCGGTTACCTGCGCCTAAAACAAATCCGCAATGCCTGCAATGCCACCCTTATCGCCAACAACGGGCTTTTCACTTTCGACCGTATGATGGAGATGTTCTCCCACGGCGCCGACCTTATATCCGTCGCACGGCGATCAGACGAAGAGACCTTGGGCGGTCTGGATGCCGCCATCACCCGGTATACAGATGACAATGGCTGGTACAACGCCCCAAAGCAGCTCTGCCGGGGAGGAGACCTAAGGGCCCTCACCTTTTGCTGCTTGCCGGTGAAGCGCTGCCCGCTCCTCCCCCAGCTCCAGAACGTCCGACTGGATCGCGACGAATATATTGCCCTCAAGATAGAGGCGGTGAAGGGTACCCCGCTCGAGGACGGCCAGTTCACCTGTTTCGGGAGTCTCACCTGGTGCTGCAAAGCCACCTCTCCCTGTCATCTCCGTGATTCCACTCTTCGCAAGAAAGGCCTCTCCCGCCAGGAGTATATGCGCCTGAAGCGCACACTCTCTGAGAGGATTATGCATCATGTCTTCCACCGACCGCTCCCCGCTTACACTGACTGAGCGCGCCCAGCTTGCGATGATGCTTGAGGTCACCGCGTACCCAAAACCCGGAAATATCGATCGCTGCCACGATTACCCGGACACTCGCCTCGAGCACTTCCTCGCCTCCACCCTTCTTGTCCGCCCTGTGTATGAGCGGGCCGAGCGCGGCGAAGGTTCCGTAGGACAGCTCATCAAAGACGCAGTGCAGGCAACCAATGTCCATTCCGGTGGAAACACCCATTTCGGAGCCTTCATCCTTCTCATTCCGCTCCTGATAGGCAAGGATATCACCGGCGCAATGCGGGTGATTGAAGGAACTACCGTGGAGGACGCCGTCAGCTTTTACGAGGCGTTTGCCCTCACACGGGTGCGGATGCGGGACCACGCTGAATTGGACGTAAACGACCCAAACACCATCCCATCGCTACGCAAAAAGAGGCTTACTCTTTTCGATGTCCTGCGCCTCTCCGCATCCCGCGACATGGTCGCCCGAGAGTGGACAAACGGTTTCGCACTAACGAAAGATGGTGTTGATCTTTTAAAGAAGCACGGCTGCGGCCGGCAGTCCATTGTGCTCGCCTTTATCGACCTCCTTGCAACAGAGCCT
>JAJRCP010000199.1 GCA_028678885.1 Methanomicrobiales archaeon | reverse complement strand
GGCTTTTGCGAGGATATGGGAAAAACGGTCGAAAACGCCGTGAGTGATCTGATTGGAACTCCGGAAGGATGGGAAATCGTCACCATGGGTGCGGATGGAACTCCCACTAGAAAACTTGATCAAGTTGCAGAAGACTGCATTGTTGAGGCCCTTCTCGCAGAACGACCCTATAAAACCCTGATCAGTGAGGAGCTGGGGAAGCTTGAAATCGGAGGTAAAGAGGGTACTCTCTTTCTGGATCCAATTGATGGAACATATAATGCTGCTCACGGAGTCCCTTTTTATGCCCTCTCCCTTGCTCTCGCCGATAGAGGGGTAGTGATGAAGGGATATGTCCGGGATCTTGCCCATGGGGATACCTTTACTGCCTCCCGGGGCGAAGGGGCATTTCTCAATGGGCAGCCAATTCGGGTCTCTACAACACGCTCACTTCATGAGAGTGCTATGAGTGTATATGGGAAGAAATTTGACCCGAATCAGGTGCTTCATCTCGGACAGAAGATCCGAAGATGGAGGTTATTTGGTGCCTCTGCTCTGGAGTTATGTTATGTGGGAAGTGGCTGGATCGATGCCTTCATCGATCTTCGCAGAACCTTGCGGGTAACCGATGCCGCAGCGGGAATGCTCATCTGCGAGGAAGCTGGGGGTGTGGTATCCGACCTAGAAGGAAATCCCCTGATCTTTCCTAATGAAGTGACCATCGGAAAGCCGTTGATAGCGACAAATGGGCATCTTCATGCCAAAGTGATCGAATATCTTCGGTAGAGGCGGTTCGTATGAGACTGGGTTTCATCTCACGCATCGATGACAGGAAAGCAGTAGAGTATACACAAAAGCTTCGAGATAAACTGGAGGAAGAAGGATTCATAACTGCCTATGACCACACGGCTCACCTGCCCTTTAGGGAGCGCCCCCGCCAGCTCGATGTTGATGCTGACCTGATGGTCGTTGTCGGTGGGGATGGAACCGTGCTGCGGACCGTCCAGCTGTTGAAAAAGCAGGTACCGATCATCGGTATCAACTGGGGTGAAGTTGGTTTTCTCACCGACTTAGAATCCAAAGAGGTCATCTCTTTTTTCCAATCCATTAAGAACGGATTCTCCATCGAAAAGCGGATGCGGATCGCTATCTCCTCTGGCGGAGAATACCTGGCGAGCGCATTGAATGAAGCAGTAATCATAACTAGCCGGCCAGCAAAGATGCTCCGGTTCGCAGTCCTACTCGACGGAATGAGTGCGGGGACATTTCGTGCAGATGGAATGCTCATCAGTACGCCTACAGGTTCAACAGCCTATGCGATGAGTGCAGGAGGGCCCATTGTCGATCCCCGAATCGAGGGATTTCTTCTTGTCCCGCTCGCCCCTTACATGCTCTCCTCCCGCCCCTGGCTTGTCAGCTGCGAACGGCCCCTAGAAGTACACCTGGAGAGCACGAAGCCGGCAAAACTGGTGATCGATGGCCAGAAGACTTGGGAGCTGCACGAGAAGACATCTCTCATTGTCGAACGATCCCCGGATCCTGCGCTGTTTGTGGACATCGGTAAAAAATTTTTCAATAAAGTGGAAAGTAAACTCCGCCGGCTGTGAACCAGACAGGAACACCTTTAACACAGGTGAAGACTATCACCTGATATGCAGGAGGATTTCATATGGCTGATGAGATAAATATCCGCATACCCTTTGCTGAAGCATCGGAGACCTTGAAGAAGTACCTGGGGCTCGTGGGGTCTCCGGTTGCTATCAAACTTGTAAAGGATAAAACTGGTATTCCGGAAGGTATCCCAGAAATACCAGAGACCGTTCGCCACTGCCAGATGGTGAATTTTGCCAGAAAGGAGGGAAGGATCTTTTATGCAACCTCAGAAAAACACCAGTGCGCCGGAGGGGCGTGGGCGCTTGGACTGCGGGAGATTCCTCCTAGCCTGAAAAGCGGGGAGCACTATTTCAAACTCGGAAAATTCGCTTCATGGGCGGCCTGCAAAAGGACTATTGACAGAATCCCACACCTCGATACCCGGGAAACCTATGCCACGATCTATGCTCCCTTGGAGAGGACTCCCTTTCATCCGCATGTGATCCTTATCATTGCTCCTCCCCGGGCGATGTTGAAACTTACTCAGAGTTCACTATACCGGCTTGGAGGACGGATCGTCTCACAGATGGCCGGTATCCAGTCCGTTTGTTCTGATGCAACCGCTCAGACCTACCTCACTGGCACCCCGAACTTTTCCGTCGGATGTGACGGTTCTCGGAAGTTCTCCGGCATCGCCGATGATGAGATGGTGATGGGTTTTCCGGCCGAGATACTAGCAGAAGTCACCGATGCAATAAAGGTTGTAACCTCAGCACCTGGATCGATCTGATCCCGATATCCGGAATTTATACTATGTATCGGATACCGGATCCATCTCCGTTTTTTCTTATCGAGAACCGACGAACTATTGATTGTTTTATGGACTGGAACGCGTACATATGAGTATATAGGTGAAAGAGCATATGCGGGGCGTTCAGGAGGCGTTATGGTCCAAGTATCCATGAGACTG
>JAJRCP010000198.1 GCA_028678885.1 Methanomicrobiales archaeon | reverse complement strand
GGATTTTATCTATCGGTATTATATCGACCCCATCCGATATGGCGAAGCCTATACCCTCGTGGATACTCTGACCTATGCATGCATCCTCATTGTATCCGTGTATATTGTCTACCGTTCCCTGAAACGGGCGGGAATCTCTATTGATGAGAAATTGGTCGTTTCCACCCTGCCGTTTGTCCTGTTCGGGGGTCTCCTCCGGGTGGTGGAGGATACCGGAATTATTACGTCCGATCTCCGTTTCCTCTTGGTGACTCCCCTGATCTTCTTTGTGGTCTTTCTTCTGACCATCAGCGCCCTCCTCTTCTCCACCACTCTCGAGAGGAAGGGAGTAATCAGGAATTATTCCGTCCTCTACGGGAGCCTAGGAATGGCTGCGGCGATTCTCTGCGGGGGGGTGCTTGTCTATGTCGGTGTTACCTCTGCGACCCTGGGAATTACCGAACTCGCGATCATCCTTGGGCTCGCGGGATCGACCTCTCTTGCCCTATGGCTAGGTCTCCACTATATCGCTGGCTGGAGGTTTGTCTCCTATTCACTGTATAAATTTTTGATCTTTGGACATATGCTCGATGCGAGTGCTACGAGCTACGGGATTGACCTTCATGCCATCCCCTACACTGAAGTCCACGTGGTAGGTTCCACCTTGATCACCCTCACGGGAACCGCATTCTCCATGTTTCTGCTTAAACTTGCGGTTATTATCCCCGCCGTTTATATTCTGGAACAGTATAAAAAGGAAGGGAACAGAGAGCTCTGGTTTATCATTGTCCTATGTATGATTGTACTCGGGCTCGCACCCGGGATCCGTGATCTCGCGAGAATGGTGCTATATGTATAATCGTACGCTGGGAAGTTCGATCCTGACTGTGGTTGCGGTCTTTGTAGGTGCCCTAATTCTTGGATTTATCGTGGTCACCCTTAACGCGACCGCGGGGAGTGCACTGATGAACTTCCTGCGAAACGATATCTTCGCAGATGTGGGAGAAGGGGGCGCCCCCATGCTTTTTGCGAAGATCTTCCTGAATAATCTGGAAGCATGCGTTCTCCTCTTCCTGGGGGGGGCATCCCTGGGTTTTGTCACCCTGCTCATCATCTCCCTGAACGGGATGGTCATTGGGGGGGTGGTAGCACTCGTGGGGGGAGAACGAGGACCACTTTTCATGGCCGCCGCAATTCTTCCCCACGGGATCTTTGAGATCCCTGCCTTCATCATCTCCGGAGCCCTTGGTATCTCTCTTGCTCATGCACTGTGGGCAGAGTTCAAAGGAAACGGAGATGTCGCCGCCGAAGGTGAAAGTCTCGGTCGTACATTCCTCCGGATTGTGTTACCGCTTGTTCTCCTTGCCGCGGCTATAGAGGTCTTTATCACGCCGTACGTGATAGCTGTACTACTCTGATGGAGCCAGGTATGGAGGAGGAAACGGGCACATTACCCCCAAAAAGTGCATTCAGTGAATGGTATAACGAGCTGCTGTGGAGAGCAGAGATCATGGATGTACGGTATCCGGTAAAGGGGCTATACGTCTGGTACCCGCATGGATTTGCGATCCGTCGTGAAGTATACCGGATTCTCCGCGAGATCATGGATCGTGAGCACCGTGAAGCACTCTTTCCTCTCCTGATACCTGCATCGGAATTCATGAAGGAGGCAGAGCACATCAAGGGTTTCGAGGATGAGGTGTACTGGGTTACTCGGGGAGGGAAGGCGGAGCTCGATATCCCCCTTGCCCTCCGCCCCACGAGTGAGACTGCGATCTATCCGATGTATGCACTCTGGATTCGCTCACATGCAGACCTCCCCCTCCGAATCTATCAGGTCGTAAACAGCTTCCGGTACGAGACCAAACACACCCGCCCCCTCATCAGGCTACGGGAGATCACCTCCTTTAAGGAAGCCCATACTGTCCACGCGACCTGGGAGGAAGCAGAAGAACAGGTCAGGAAAGCAATCACCTTCTACCGGGAATTTTATGAACGCCTCTGTGTCCCGGTGATTGTCTCCCGCCGCCCTGATTGGGACAAATTTCCAGGTGCAGACTATACCCTTGCTGTCGACACGATAATGCCTGATGGAAAGACTCTTCAGATCGGAACCGCACATCATCTCGGTACACACTTCTCCCGCACATTCCAGATCCTATTCGAAGATAAGAACGGAGAACAGAAACATGCTCAGCAGACCTGTTATGGTATTTCTGAACGCTCTATCGCTGCCCTGATCAGCCTTCACGGCGATGATAGAGGAATCATCCTTCCTCCCGATGTTGCACCCATTCAGGTGATCATCGTTCCCGTCATCGTGGGAAAGAGGAAAGATGAGATCCTTGCACAGGCAGCCTCCCTTGCCACAGAGCTGCGTGGGGGGGCATATCGGGTTCAGATGGACAACCGCGATCTGCGGCCGGGGGCAAAATACTATTACTGGGAGATGCGTGGAGTCCCTCTACGCCTGGAGATCGGGCCACGTGATATCGATGCTGGGGTGGTGACCGCAATTACCCGCGACGGAGAGCGTTCTGTTCTGCCGCGAATCAACCTGGGGGAAAAGGTCCGCGATACCCTTTCGGGATTTGAAGTCCGCCTACGCGAAAAAGCCCGTCATCGGATGGAGGACGGTATCACCAAGGTCACATCCCTCTCTGAGATCCCTCCTGCCTTGGAAAAAGGGATTGCCATCATTCCTTGGTGCGGGGAGAGGGCATGCGCCGACAAGTTAGCACAACAATCAGGAGGAGATGTACTGGGGATCATCACTGACACCGGAAAGAGCGTTCGCAAGGAGGGAAGCTGCATTATTTGCGGGGAACCTGCTATACCCACGCTTATGGGGCGGGCCTATTGACGGGGTAGCATCCTTTTCGAATGGGATGGTGAGCCTTCTTCTAACGCTGGAGGCTCTGCCTTAGGGATCTCATTTTTCGGTAAATGATACCTTTCAAGCATCTGAATTTCTCCCATTCATGGGAAGAACTTCAGTCAATCAGGATGTTTCCACTTTGATTATATCGTTTTAAAGGGTAAGTTCGAATGGTCATTCATGAACGGACTATGCGTTATTCACTCCCTACAATGATAGGGGGTATTTCCAGCAACAGTTAGGAGATGAGAGAAAGATATCCGTTACAAGGTTGGATATGGATTACTCATCTTATTGTATACTTCAGCCCACGATAGTCAAATGGCCTTTTCTGGATACAACCGTACTCCTGCTGTCAAATGTACAGCATATGAAAACCACAGGTGATAAGTGAAAAGAGCTAAGAAAAAATTAACAGCCAGGACAGCGGTACCCGACAACGTATCCCTGTTGGTTCAGATTTCCGGAGATGATCTTTCTTCCTCCGCGGATAAAGAGAACGTTGCAGTGTGTGCACCGCTTCGGCAGGATCTTCTCGAGTCTTCCCATAGGGATCTCGAGATGAAAATCCATCTTCTGAGGATTTGGGTCGGTGCATCCGGCTTCTTCAAGCTGGGAGATGAGCTGCATGATCTGGATCGGACTCACGCCAAGCGCATCGAATTTCCGGAAGACGAAGTAATGGAAGACAATCCAGGCTAGGTCGGACCGCTCTATGACCTCCTCAAATTCCTGGACGTCGTCTTCTTCCTCCATCACGCACCCGCACAGAGGGCAATGCCCTCCCACCAGCTCGTCGACGAAGACTTTCTCCAAGCAGCCAGGGCAGATGATGTGATGTGCATTTACCCGTACAGTCATGAAAAGATCCCTCTTGTGTATTCCACGACCCTCAGTGCGTTTCTTTGGTATTCCGAAGACGGTCTTCTCTCCGGAAAATATTGCGTGTGGTAATAGGATGGGGCATCACTTAAAAGTATATGTTTTACCGATGTAAATATTGAATCAGAAGAATTTAATGAGAGATCTGGCAAGGGAAAGAATTTCTTTTGCATCAGGAAGAAAGCCACAATAATAGATTCAATTTTTTGGCTGTAGAATTCAATTCACAAAAAAAATGCCCCCGAGAAAAAGGATCTTATTCCCGCTTCCCCAGTGCATGATCGATCATGAGCAGCGAAGGCCCCTCAGAGCCTGCCATTTTCATCTGTTCGACGATCATACTCGCGTGTGCCTCTTCCTCCACCTGCTCCTTCACAAACCACTGGAGCATATTGTTCGTGGCATGATCCTGTTCTTTGATGGCAAGATTGACGAGCTCATAGATCCATCCAGTCACCTTCTGTTCATGCTTGTAGGACTCCTCAAAAACCTTCAGCGGAGATGACCATTTTGCAGGAGGAGTATCGATAGCAAAGAGCTTTACGGCGGCGCCTCTCTCCCCCAGATACTCGAAGAACTTCATCCCATGGCCCCATTCCTCTTTCGCCTGGATGCGCATCCATTTCGCAAACCCTAGAAGGGCGAGGGATTTGAAATACCCGGACATCGCCAAATAGAGATACGAAGAGTAAAACTCTCGGTTCATCTGCTTGTTTAAGGCTTCCTGAAGACTTTCCTTCATCAAAGTCATCACCATCCCTGTATGGTATGCACGGTTCTTTTTAATAATTTCTTAAAAAAAGGTCATCGGTTCTTTTCCAGCACCTGCTGTATCACCTTCTCCCGATCTTCCTCTGAAATTTTTTTTCCTTTGATCCGTTCATCGAAGGTGGGGGCCTCTTTCCGGTAATAAGTACCCAGACCGATGGGTGCCTTACCGTTATAGTCCCATTCACGGATCTTCTTCATCACCTCTTCAAAAGTATAGGCCTCCTGTTTTTCCAGCTCATATACTAGGGTATCATAGATTTCATGCACATCGAAGTAGGTTGCGCAGATCTGGAGCACATCCACAAAGGAGAATCCCTTGTGGAGGATCGCCTCCTTGATGAGGAGGCGAAGGACCTTGAGGTTCTTGGTATAACCGCGCCCGATATAGGTCGCCCCGCTTGTGAGCATCAATTCCAGTGGATTTATTGGGGATTCCTGGGTCCCTTCCGGAGTGGAGCGGCCTTTAAACCCGAGAGGAGAGGTCGGTGTATACTGTCCCGTAGTAAGCCCGTAGACCCGGTTGTTATGGATGATCACGGTAATATCGAGATTCCTCTTCGCCCCGAAGATGAGATGATCCAGCCCTTCGGCGTAGGCATCCCCATCCCCGGCACAACACACGACCGTGAGATCGGGACGTGCGAGCTTGATACCGGTTGCAACCGGAATCGTTCTCCCGTGGATGGCATAGAAGCTGTTCACATCCAGGTAATCCGCCATTTTTGCGTGACACCCGATTCCAGTCACAAGCACGATCTTCTCAAGGGGAATGCCCTCCTTCTCCAGATCGTTGAAGACATCCCGCAGCGCGTATTCGAGGGAGAAGTTGCCACAACCGGGGCACCAGGTATTCTGGGAATCGGTAATAAGCTGCCGTTCAGTCATCGCAGCACCTCCTTTACACGCTCTTCAAGCTCTTCGACGGTGAAAGGCCTTCCGTCATATTTGTGTATCTCGGCATCGATGGTGAAGCCTTGCAGTCTCATCATGGTGGCTATTTGGCCAGTGGCGTTGTTCTCCACCGCGATGATTTTTTTGCATCCCACCAGTGCTTTCCTGCATGATTCAGCCGGGAAAGGCCAGAGCACCACCGGCTGTATCATACGCAGGCCGAGGTGTCCTGCCACTTCTTGACAGACCCCTTTATTGGATCCCCAGCACAGAAGAGCGATGTCGGCATCCGGATCTCCGCTTTGGAATACAGTCTCATACCGGGCCATCTCCTGCTCCAGGCCTTTCTGCTTTCGCAGCAATTTCTCTTGCATCGGACTGATGATTCTTGCCTCCTCTGTAGTAATCCCCCGTTCATCATGTGCATACCCGTTGAATTTGATTGCTACCTTTCCACTGGAGAAGGTCGCATACGGAGATACCCCGGATTCGGTGAAGGTATATCTCTTATAGGGAGAAGTGCCATCCCAACGCGGGGTATCCTCTACCCCCACCTTCTTCGTATTGTCCAGGGAGAAGCTGTACCCGTGCTCAGAGAGGGTTTTATCGCTTAGGATAAAGGAAGGAGTCTGGAATTTCCAGGCCATGTTCAGAGCGACGGTTGCCCAGTAGAACGCCTCTTCTGCATCCCCAGGGGCGACGATAAAACGGCCGAACTCCCCCTGCCCCGCATGGCGGACGAACGCGTACTCCGTCTGGGCAGTATACGTGGGGAGACCGGTGCTCGGGCCAGTGCGTTGGCCCATCATGATAACTACCGGTATTTCTGCCATTCCCGCAAGGCTCACCCCTTCGGTCATCAGGCAGAACCCCCCTCCCGATGTCCCTAGTGCCACCCTCTCACCTGCACTCGCAAATCCAAGTGCCATGTTTATTACCGCGATCTCATTTTCAGGATGTACCACCTTCAGGCCAGCCATGTTTGCCATTTCAGCCATGAAGTGAAGGAGGGATGATGATGGTGTCATAGGGTAGGCAACAAATGCCGTAAGGCCACCCCATATCAGACCTAACCCTATTGCTTCATTTCCAGTGAGAAACGAAAGCGGTTTTCTGTCCAGGTTCGGGAATTTTTTATGTTCCTGTGTTGCATCATATCCTGCCTGTGCGACGGCGAGATTGATATCCAGTACTTTGGGAGGGATATCATTTCTTAACACCTCTTCAAGGATATTCCAGTCGATACCCGCGGCCTTGCATAATGCACCAATGATACCGGAATTTTTGGTGATTGGGGGCGCTTTCTTTTCTTTGATGATCGCGGTAAGAGGGATTCCCATCCCTTTTCCTTTGGCGTAATCGGCATCAAAGATCAGAATCCCGTCCGGAGAAAGCTTGTCTTTATGAAAATTGACTGT
>JAJRCP010000197.1 GCA_028678885.1 Methanomicrobiales archaeon | reverse complement strand
TTCAGGTATAACCTTATCAACCAGAATGTCACAGGGAATGCCATGGTACAACCACCGGTCGAAGGAGGGGTGGTCAGGGCGCAGCTCCAGATCCTTGAGAGTGTGTACGGAATCCAGATCCTGAATATTAACGAGGTAGTCTCTTGGATCCTCACGGAAGCACACACGGACCATGAAGTGTTCGGTTTCACTGCTGCTCTGAATACCTGGCTTGCGCTGGAGAATCCCACCGGTCCAGTCAGGATTCCCGAAGAGGTTTTTCGGAAAATTGTTATCATGATCCAAAAAAAAGAAGAATTTCTTCACTGAACCGATCAGAGAATATACCTTTCGAGCGGCCTAAATCTGCTACCGTGCATGAATTCCAATTCTCGATCTATCATGATTAATTATTTATAATATGAACTCGTAAGTATTGCCCGATGGATCAACTAGTACTCCACCAAAGAAGGGAGATACGGGAAGATCATCCATGTGCCGCTTTCCATGGTAAGCGGTAGCTGTTTTTCGTACGATAATCAGAATGAAAATTTCGCCTTACTAGCGAAAAAACGTATCGATTTCAGAAATTTCCAAAAATCTATACGAGGGAGATTGCAGTTATGGGGGAGGAACGTTTGAAAGGGAAATGGTTCGATGATATGCCCCGTACGGAATGGATCTACCGACTCATTGAGCGTCTTCGCGGTCAGGAAAAAGAGGAAAGCCGCATCCGGGCATTGATCACATTAGGAGAGAGTAGCGATCCCCGGGCAGTCAAATCTCTCATCAAATGTTCGTATGATGAGAATGCGGTGGTCCGAAGATATGCAACCGAAGGTCTTTTCAGGCTGCGGAGTGTCTGTGGAGTGGAGGCTTTGAGTCAACGTCTGAAAGACGAAAATGAGGATAGAAAGACCAGGAAAAGAGCGGCCGAAGCATTGGGGGAGATTCGGAGTCACAGTGCTCAGGAGGTACTCATTGTAAGACTCGAAGATCGTGGCGAGGATCCGACAATCCGGATATTCGCGGCAGAAGCACTCGCACGGGCCGGAACCAAAAGAACATGTCAGGTCCTTCAGGGGTGTCTGGGGGATGAAAACCCCAGTGTGAGGAAGGCAGCCGAAGAAGCGCTCCGTACCGGAATTTCCAAAAAAATGGGGAAGAATGGATATATTCTTCCCCTCACGACAGCTGGGAAGTAATTTTCACGAGTGTTCCATAGAGAGGAAGAACGAACGATCAACTCCTTCTCCGGCGAGGAACTCTCGTCTGTTACAACATGACTTTTTTTCTTTCCGAAACATGACAGGTAGATGACTCCACCGGCCGATTGGGGGATAGAGATTTTTCCTGCAGATCTAAAGGGTCCTTCCCACCGAGAATGCCTTTCCTAAAAATTTTCCGATCTCGTGATAGGTCCGCACACCGGGATCAAACACCAGAGGTCTGAAACGAGCGAGATCCGGAAATCCTAGCTCCCCTATCACCTGCTCATCCGCCTTCACGTCCAGTATCTCCCCTATAAACTGGGTATGAAGTCCGATTTCCAGAGTATGGCGCAGCCGGCATTCCAGTACCACTGGAAATTCCTTTACATAGGGAGCATCCACAAGAGCGCTCTTTTCCGGAGTCAGTCCGGTAAAATCAAATTTGTCTTCGATTCTTCCCGTGGCAAGACCAAAGTAGTCTACTTCCTTGATGAATTCGGCAGAAGGGATACTCACCGTAAATGCGTTCCGTTCGACAATATTCCCGTAAGTATAGGTGGCCTTGCGTAGCGAGATTGCGACGCAGGGTGGATCGGAACAGCAAATTCCGCCCCAGGCAGCGGTCATAACATTCTCCTTCCCATCAGCATCATAGGTGCCCACGATAAGAACCGGGGTGGGATAGAGAAGGGTTTTTGCTCCAAGAGACTTTTTCATAATTCGCACCTTCCTAGAGTCCTCTTCATCCTTCCTAATGAGTGTATCGTACTTCCTATCTGCCCGGAGAAGATCATACGGGGTGTGACCAAGAGATGAATAGATTAATAAAGGAGTGCATTACACTCCCCCCACGCACGGCTCTTGCCCTGGAACAGGTTAAAAAGGGAAGAAGGGGCGATTTATATACTTTCCGAGATTTTTAAAGGGGGACTGAGCCACCCTCATTTCCTGATTGATCCGGCATATAACCTGTAATAATCAACTCAGGAATCTCTCTGCGACGGTCTCCCTTGGAATTTATTGCACGTGCAGCTGGGATTACTTCCTGATGAAACCCCCGGTACAATCCCTGGATTTCAGGAGTACAGGAATTGCTTAACATTACCGCGACCCCCCGTTTCACTAATGCCTTGGATACCTTTGCGAGACGGGCTTGAGCATCGAAAGGGAATCCATGGGAATCGTACGCAGTAAAGTGAGCAGTGCGGGATAAAGGGAAGTAGGGTGGATCGAAGTATACGAAATCACCTTTTTTTGCTCCTTGAACCGTTTGTTCAAAATCGCATTCCTTGATCTCAATATCCTGAAGCATGTGGCT
>JAJRCP010000020.1 GCA_028678885.1 Methanomicrobiales archaeon | reverse complement strand
TTGTGGGTATTGTATTCCAGAATGCCGACGATCAGATCTTCTCCCCAACCGTTGAACAGGATATTGCGTTTGGGCCTACGAATCTCGGTCTTGATGAGAAGACCATTCATCATCGCGTAAACGAAGCAATGCATCTTGTTGGAATTGAAAATCTCGCAAACCGGGTTCCTCATCATCTGTCCAGTGGTGAGAAGAAAAGGGTGGCTATCGCCGGAATTATTGCCATGGAGCCGGAGGTCCTCGTACTGGATGAACCTACAGCAGGTCTTGACCCGCAGGGAGTGCGTGATCTTATTGCCATTATCAACTCACTCTCCACCGAATACGGGATGACTGTTATCTTTTCCACACACGATGTTTCCCTGGTACCCGAGGTGGCAGAATATCTCTATGTGATGAATAAGGGAAGATTTGTGGCACAGGGTACCATTGAAGAGATCTTTTGCCAGCCGGATATGTTGCAGTCGGTACGACTGGATGTTCCCCTGCTTCCCAAATTGATCCAGAACCTCCGGAAAAAAAATATCCCGGTTCCCTTGGCGTACACCTTTGAAGATGTCGAACGGGCATTTACTGAGACCTATCGAAGAGTACCAACACCATGATCGATGAACTCTTTTTTATTGAGAAATCTGCTTATCGGAAGAGTCTCATCCATACTCTGGATGCCCGGGTCAAACTGCTCGTGACGGTTGCTCTCATCATCGCTATCGTCTCTCTGCCGTATTCGCCCTCCGTATTCATGGTTGGTGGAATCTTTCTCTTTTATTTGGCATTTCTCTGGACAATTTCCACTCTTTCTCCTGTTATTTTCCTGAAACGCCTCGGGACGATTATGCCCTTTGGTCTTTGTATCATCCTCTTCCAGGTTTTTTTAACAAATCGGTACTATACCACCTTTCACGTGATTGCTCATCTTCCTCTGGGGATTCATGTCTACGCCGAATCGATCGAATTTGCGACCATCCTTTTCCTCAAATTTGTGGTCTGCATTTCGGCGCTTGTTCTTCTTTCCTCCACCACAAGACTGCAGGACATGCTTGAAGGAGGAAATCAGCTCGGGCTCCCCGCCGATTTCATCCTCGCTTTGGGTATGATGATTCGCTATCTCTTCGTATTTGGGTACATCTACCGCAAAATACTGGAAACCTTCAAAGCTAAATGTTTCGACCCCTTCGACAGAAGTCTTTCCTATCGGTATCGCTTGAAGCAGATTGGGTATACGATCGGCACCCTCTTTATCCGATCCTACGAGCAGGGTGAAAGAACCTACGTCGCCATGCTCTGCAGAGGATACGGAAGAGATTCACACATCTACCGGAGGCAGTTGCCCCTCGCTCTGAAAGACTGGTCATTTCTTGGGATCAGTCTCCTCTTCATCATTGCAATCCCCGTTCTGGTCTACTTTAGCTGACCGTCACCTTTTTCTTACCCTTGGTTCAAACAAGGGGTATGACTAGTAAATTCGGGCATGGATTCGTAGTGAACCTTGTTCTTCTCGCCAAGCACTTTGCCCTTCCCCCTGCCCAGGCATTTTATGGAGCGGCGGATCACCTCGATGAGTTCGTGGTGCCCCGACAATTTGCGGAAACGGAGGTAGCATCCCTTGTCGAACAGTTACGCAAGCGGGTGATCTGGCACCAGCCAGGCACACTGGATAAGGAAGATGCCACGGAGGTAATCCGAATCCTCCATCAGCTCGCAGTTGCAGTCGATAAAGAGCTCGGAATCAAAGATGTGGATTTTGGGCAATATGACTGACTTTAAACCCTTTATAGTGACCTATATCAGGGATTAGGACAAATAATAGTGCGAATGTTCTATTTGTTGGAGTGCACTATTTTTCATTCCACTTTTTGGGAGGTAATCCATGGCCGAAGGCTATGATGCCTCGCATATCACGGTTCTCGAGGGTCTGGAACCAGTCCGAAAGCGACCGGCAATGTACATCGGTAGCACCGACAGCCGAGGCCTTCATCATCTGGTGTATGAGGTGGTGGATAATTCTGTTGATGAAGCACTGGCTGGATATTGTGACTTGATTCTAGTGGCGTTAAATCGAGACGGCTCGTGTAACGTCGAAGATAACGGCCGAGGGATTCCAATAGATCTGATGCCACAATATGGAAAGAGTGCTCTTGAAGTCGTCATGACCATCCTCCATGCGGGGGGAAAATTTGATAAGAGCACCTACCAGGTCTCCGGAGGACTTCATGGAGTGGGAGTCCATGTGGTGAATGCGCTCTCCACGACCCTCCAGGTGGAGGTTTTTCGCGATGGAAAACGCTATGAGATGACGTTCCAACGTGGAATCCCGACGGGCCCCCTTCAGGAACACGAGGAGACCCTTGCTGAACTCAAAGAACGATTCGGGCGCCGATATGGTGAAGCAGAGATCCTGCAGTATGGTCAGATTGCAGAAATACCAGAATTCTTACGATCGATACGCAGAAGACTGAACGGGACCCGGATCAAATTTGCCCCCGATCCAACCATTTTTGAAACCATAAAGTTTGATTATGATATTCTTGCGCACCGAATGAGGGAGCTTGCATTCTTAAATAGCGGGCTCGAAGTACGAATCGGAGATGAGAGGTCTGGGGACCATGAAACATTCTGCTATCGAGGCGGGATCACCGAATTCGTCTCTCATATTAATCAAGGGGCCGAGAAGGTTCATGAGGAGGTGATCTACCTGAAGGGGAGCGATTCCGAGAACCTGACCGATGTGGAAGTAGCCTTCCAATACACCCGCACCTTCACTGAGCAGATCTTCACCTTTGTAAACAGCGTGAACACCAAGGAGGGTGGCACTCATCTGGAAGGTTTCCGTTCCGCTATTACCCGTGCGATCAATAACGCTGCCCGTGCTGCGGGCGTGCTGAAGAACGGTACTCTTTCTTTGCGGGGGGAGGACGTGCGTGAAGGTCTGACAGCGGTGATCTCTTTGAAGGTGGCGAATCCTCAGTTTGAGGGACAGACCAAAACAAAGCTCGGGAATAGCGCAATTAGGGGGATTGTTGATTCCATCGTTTACCAGCACCTCACCCATTATTTCGAAGAACACCCGCGTGAGGTGACCGCTATTATAGACAAAGCGCTTCTCGCTGCTCGTGCTCGGGAAGCAGCCCGCAGCGCCCGGGAGCTCGCCCGACGCAAGGGATCACTCGACAGCGCGTCCCTACCGGGCAAGCTTGCGGACTGCTCCGAACGCGATCCCAAGAAAAGTGAAATATTCATTGTAGAAGGGGATTCAGCAGGCGGCTCTGCAAAGCAGGGGCGGGATCGCCGCTTCCAGGCCATCCTCCCTTTGCGTGGGAAGATTCTTAATGTGGAGAAGGCGAGTGCTCACAAGATCTTTAAAAATACTGAAATACAGGCGCTCGTTGCCGCAATCGGATGCGGAGTGGAGATGGAACATAGCAACGACGGAAGCAAATGCGATACTGAGAGAGCCCGCTATCACCGGATCATCATCATGACTGATGCGGATGTGGACGGAGCACACATCCGGACATTACTTCTCACATTCTTCTACCGACACATGCGACAGATGATTGAGCAGGGATTCGTATATATCGCCCAACCGCCGCTGTACCGGGTAGCGAAAGGAAAAGACGAGCGGTA
>JAJRCP010000196.1 GCA_028678885.1 Methanomicrobiales archaeon | reverse complement strand
GTTGCCTGGATCCAGCGTTTTCTGACCGAGCACCTGGCTCACGTTTTCGGTGAGATGGATCAGTTCAACCGTCTGGGTCTCGTTGACTACAACGATCCACCCTGCTGTGCCCGTATCCTCCGATTCTGTTGCGGTCATCTCCTCTTCAGTATCATCGATTGTCTGATTCGACTGGTGAACACTCACTTCGCTGATGTTCAAGACAAGAGCGGAAATATTGCCAATATCAGTGGTCTTCGGAGCGTCCTTCACCGCTATGATTAGAGTTGATTGTCCCACTGGGGTGGTAATGCATCCCGCCATGATGACGGATGCAAGAACGACGACGACCAAAGCAATATAAGTAAATTTCATTGATGAAGTCACCTCATCCTGAATCACTATCCTGCTTATATAAATATTCCTCCAATATCAGGAGTTTGAGGTATGAACCAGAAGGTTCAATGCCAATGAACATTGGCTATGTTTCTCGGCATTCTGCCCGCTGTAATTATCCGGGTCTTAAAAGCGATGGCAGTAAGTTTTATATTTACATAAGGAAGGTGTGTACCGTCAATACCCATGAACAGGGGTATTGGTTATGGAGGAACTATCATGGCTGACCCTAGACGCTATAGATTCTGGCGGGAGTTCGACGAGATGATGGATGAGATGGACAGAAGATTTCAGGAGCTGATGGGGGGATTCGAATCACGACGACTTCTCCCTGCTCCCGGATTCCAGCGCCAGTTGGTCCCCGTATACCAGGGCACCTTCACGGTTGATGTAAAGGATCATGAAGATGAAGTGATCGTGGTTGCTGATCTACCCGGGGCCACGAAGGAAGATATCACCATTACTCTCATCGATCCGAAAACCCTCAATATATCCTTCAAGCGTGAAGAAGAAAAGAAAGAGGAGGAAAAAGGATATTACCTGCAGGAGCGGGTTCGAGGCGAAATGGAACGCACCATCATCCTTCCCACAGATATTACCACCGACGAGAGCAAAGCAACCTTTAACAACGGTATCCTCGAGCTCCGGTTAAAGAAAATTAAGGTTGCCCCCGAAAAAAGGATTCTCATAGAATAATTTTCTCTCTCCCTTTTGGTGATAAAAAAGAGGGAGATCCGGCTTTGTGGGAGTGCCAGTATTATCACGGCCGGTGAAGGCTGAGAAAGAATAGAACACATATTGTGATTACCTTTCACCATCACAGCCAGATTTACTTATAGCAGAGAAAGGGAGATATACCTCATCAATCCATAGTGCCTTGCCCGTTGAGGGGGCAGAGGATAGAAGATGTACTTTATATCATTGCTTAAATTCAGGAAGAAACCTACCAAGGAAATTATCGCCGCAAATATAAAAGCGATGAAAGAGGAAGAAAAGGATGGAGTAAAATTCCATGGTATATTCTGGACGCTGGGCCGTTATGATGTGATTGGAATCTATGAGGCTCCCAATGAAAAAGTAGCGATGAAATCCCAGCTTAGAAAGTCAGAGGTTCTTGCCTCCGAAACCTTAATTGCGATACCTGTGGAAGAGGCCCGAAAACTAGTTGATTAATATCAAACACATTTTCTTCTCGTATTTTTGGGCAAACGCTTGACGCTCCACTACAAATTCAACCTGAAAATCCAGGCAGCATATGGAATTTTTGGCTTTCTCGTATCCCTGGTGATCCTTTTTCTCACTATCAGTGAGGTCAGAGTTCTCGCAGCACTTGCGATTGGTATCAGCAATTTCCTGATCTCTGGATTCTATACGGATTATTATAGAAATAATTGATAGCGTAGCGGCGGGATAGGCTTTCAAGTCTGATGCCATGCTGTGGTTTGTCCGGCTTGAGGTTTGCCGGTTTACATGGTTGAATCATAAACAAATTTAATGACCCTCAACTGCTTATTCGGATACACGATGGATCTATTCTCCCCGTACCAGCTCGGCCCCCTTGTGCTTCCTAACCGGATTGTGATGGCCCCGATGACTCGATGCAGGGCGGTGAAGGGCAATGTTCCGGGCCCGCTCTCGGTGATCTATTACTCTCAGCGGGCATCAGCCGGCCTGATCATCACGGAGGGTTCCCAGGTGAGCCCTCAGGGAGTGGGATTCCACCGATCCCCCGGGATTCACTCGCAGGAACAGGTCGAAGGATGGCGGAAGGTGATTGCCGGAATCCATCAGGGTGGAGGGCGGTGCTTACTCCAGCTCTGGCATGTGGGGAGAGTCTCCCATCCCGATTTCCTGGAAGGCAAGCTCCCGATCGCTCCCTCCGCCCTGCCGGTTGGCGAAGACCTGCACACGCCGGACGGAACAAAGAAACCGATCCCTGTCCCACGGGCGCTTGAAACTGAAGAGATCCCGGGGATCGTGGAACAGTTCCGGTCTGCCGCAGCAAACGCCAAGGCGGCCGGGTTCGATGGTGTCGAGATCCATGGTGCAAATGGCTATCTACTCGACCAGTTTCTCCGGGACGGTTCGAACCGCCGGAACGATGAATACGGCGGAAGTCTGGAGAACCGGATGCGCTTCCCGCTCGATGTTGCCCTGGCGGTGGCTGGATTCTGGGGATGAGAACGTGTGGGGTACCGGATCTCCCCCCACTTTACGGT
>JAJRCP010000195.1 GCA_028678885.1 Methanomicrobiales archaeon | reverse complement strand
GATATCAGGGAGCTTCTCCCCCATAATGAGACGGTAACCATTCAATGTTTTTTCGACCACTATCTCCCAAGAATACCTCTCAGCCTTCATCCGTGCAGATGCACCCATTGTTATTATTAGTGTGGGATCAGAAACCATCTGCTTTACCCGGTCTGCGATATCCCTAGCCTGCCGCTGGATGAAGAATCCATTTTTCCCATCTTCAACGAATTCCTGCAAGCCTCCGATTCGCGTGGTCAGGAGAGGGAGGGCAGAGGCACCTGCCTCGAGGGCCGAGAGGGGAAACCCCTCGCTCTCACTGGGAAGAACAAAGATATCAGAAGCAGCATAATAGTTCTCGATTCCTGTTGTGACCTTCCCTGTGAAGATGACCCGTTCTCCGAGCCCGGACTTCTGCGTCCGCCTTAGATAGGTGGAAAGATGTACATCGTCGCCAATGACAAAGAGCCTCACGCCATCCAGCGACCCTATCGCCTCAAGAACGCAATCCAGGCCCTTCACCTTAAAGAGGTTCCCCACAAATATGAGAACCGTTTCACCAACAGAAATCCCATAGCGTTGCCTCAATAATCGCCTTTTTTCGGGATCCGGTTTGAACCGATGCATATCAACGCCGTTGGGGACGACAGCAATCTTGTCTTTTCGGATATGATATATTTCCATGATCTCTTGTTTTACCTGTGGCGAGACCGCCATTATCAACTGGCTTCTGTGAAGAATGCTTCGTTCAATCGCGAGACTCCCCCAGTTGAAAGGGAGAAAGAGAATATATCCGAGAATTGCCGAGAGAGAGATATCATGGATTGACATCCTTTTCTTGTTCCATGCCGCTGCATAGCAAGCATGCATGGTCACGACATCTGCAACCGGTGAGTCCAGACTCTGGCTGTGGAAGATGTCCACGTGGTTATATTTCCTCAATCGTCGGTAAAGGGACTGAAAATAGACCGCATTGAAGAATAATCTCGTCGTGAGCTGTACCACATTGAGAATGGATCGGATCCACCTGGTCTTCGGTTCACACCTCATCCAGGGGAATCTCATCAGAGGAGTACGATGAACCGTCACCGGCATCTCCAATGGTGGTTCCTCAGACGACAGCAGATGGACCTCCTGATGCCGGGCAAGCCCTGAAGCCACCGCTTCTATGTACCGCGTGACACCATTGGGTCGGGAGAAATCCATCCCGCAGGTGAGGGCAATCTTCATCGATCTTCGGATCTCCTTCTAGGTGAGCGGTGGAATCCCATGGCCAGCCAAGAGAGGAATGCCATGATGGCCTTCAATGGTTCTACGGAATGAAGGTGATGGAGGAACATATAATAGCAGAAATTCCGCTGTTTCTCGTATAGTCCGTCTGCGAGCTGCTCTCGAAGATTCGGTCTTTGCTGGAGCCACATCTCCGTGATATCAAGGTCCTCGTGGATCATTTCTGCCCGGTTGCTGCTGATCCCTCTAGGATGGACCCGGTACTGGATCAGGGAGTGATCGATCACCTCGATCGGATACTTGGATGCAATCCTGAGCCAGAGATCGTAATCCATGGCGATGCGGTATGCAGGATTGAATAATCCGACTTCCTGCAGCACGCTCTTTCGGATGAGAGTCGACGAAGATGGGATGCAGTTGGAGAGGAGGAGTTCTTGGAATACTAAACCGCGGAGAGGCGGCTTTTCGAAACAGCTCGTCCGGATAACCTTCCCCTGCCAATTCACCTTGGTGCAGTCAGAATAGACCATTGCGACCCCTTCCCTTTTCTCGAGAATCCCCACCTGAAATTGAAGTTTCTCAGGGAACCACACATCATCGCTGTCCAGGAGGGCGATATACTCCCCGTAGGAAACTCCGATGGCCCGGTTCCTTGCAGGAGATATTCCTTGGTTCTCCTGAGTGATCAATCGAAATCTTCCGGGAAGTTCCGTCCCGTACTCATGAAGAATCGATGGGCTGCGGTCTTTCGAACCATCATCAACCGCGATAATCTCCCAATCGGTGTACGTCTGGGCCTTCACGGACTCGATCGCATCAGTGAGAAATGCTTCGCCATTGTAGACAGGGATAATAACGCTGACCTTTACCATGGAAGAGTCCAGGATTTATCTGACAGGTTCAGAATACAGTTTGAGATGTGGGGGATATAATTTTGATTCATGCTGGTTCTTTCTTTGATTTCGCCCGGGAAGCATACTGAGAGTACCATTCCACCGCGACAGCAAGTCCTTTTTCAATAGGTACCTTTGGGTTGTAGTGGAGGAGCCGCCGGGCTTTGGAGATGTCAGCGATGTATCGGACCACCTCGCCAGGCCGGTTATCTTCAGTGAAAATTTCATTGGTACCTCCAAGTGCATCTTGGATCATCCGAGCGATATCCAAGAGCTGGGTACCCTGTCCGGATGCGATGTTGAATGTATCGCCCGCCACATGCTCAAATCGATCAATTGTGAGGTTAATCCCGGATACTGCATCATCGATATAAGTAAAATCGAGAATCTTATCCTTTCCATACACAGTAAGCGGCTTATTCGCCAGTGTTTTTCGGATGAAAAGGGGTATGACCCGATCACTCGAGTCATAGCATCCATATACATTGGAAAACCGGAGTATCACCGGCTCAATTCCGTAGCACCCCCAGTATGCATGGGCCATCGCCTCTCCAGCCACCTTCGAGGCACTGTAGGGGCTCTCGCAGCCCGTAATGCGGACGTCTTCCTCCTTATGGACAATTGTAGATGAATTCCCGTAGACTTCCCGGCTGGAAGCAAAGATGAGCTTCCTGATCCCCTTCCTCCTGCAGTATTCTAGGATATTAAATGTCAGTGCGACATTCTCTTGGGCACGGGCCGGATCCTTCACGAGCTCGTAGACGCGTGCATGGGCGGCCAGGTGGACCACAAGGTCAGGGATAAAAGGTAACTTCTCCAGTTGTTTTAGGGAGGGATCCCTCAGTTCCCCCCTCACGGTGATGGCCTCCACGTCTGCGTTCCAAGGGTTCCTCTGCAGATCCACGCCTGCCACAACATGCCCGTCATCCATCAGCCGTTCACAGAGCCGTGTACCGATGGTTCCGCTGCTGCCGGTTACCAAGATGCTACAACTGCCCCTTTCGTCCTGCTTCATGATGAGTCTCAACTTACCCTTGATATGAGGTATACACAGTTCTCACAGAATATCTTCCCTTTCTGGATATTAATTAGCAATATTAGGTAATATTTTTCGGCAAAATACAAATTTCTCCTTCAGTCAATACCTTGGAGTACCAACCCTATCAATAGCAAGCCAGACACTATAACAAGATCAATTAAGAACTCTTTTCGTCAAGACATAAGGGGGGACGGATGAAAAACCAAGAGAGGGATGTGTTCCGTGCAGTCGAGTCATTAAAGGCAATTGAATGAACCTGCCCGAAACTAACTACACCCTGAATCCTGGGAGTGTTTTTGATAAAGGGGTAGATTTTGGGGCAAGTATGGGGTACTCAACCGGGAATATCGGCATCCAACATTGTGTGAGTTGGCCATCGGGCCGCCGTATCCATCTTGACAGCATCGATATCTTCCCGCCCATATCCATCCCCTCCATCGTTTCATCCCTGATGAGATTTACCTAGGCGATGTCATTGAGATCCTGTCACAGATCTCACATACGTACGATCTGACCCGTATCACAACAGCGCGCATCTGTAGGCATTCGGAAATCCGGTGAACGCCAGATTCCACCGTTCCGCGCGGATCAGTTCTAATACAGTTTTTAAAAAAAAAAGATATGTCCGAGGATTGATGGGAGATTAAAACCCAAAAAACAATAAAAGCTCCGGAATGGTAAATAGCATCATCTATAAACCCAAATGAATCTTAGTAATAATCATGGCCCTCTGGGCTGTAATCGTGGATCTCTATCGAGATTTTTTTTCCTATTTTTTAAAATAT
>JAJRCP010000004.1 GCA_028678885.1 Methanomicrobiales archaeon | reverse complement strand
CGGGCCACCGGCCCGGGGTCGATTCCGATTACACCCGCACTGGAGAGAGAGCGAATTCAGTCAGTCCTGAAAGAGCTCGAAGGAACCTGCACGCTTTCAGTGGACACCATACATCCCCAGGTACTCGAAGCAGCCTTGAAGTACGAGATCCATGCGGTCAATGATATTTCGGGCCTTGCACATCCTCAGATGCAGAAGATGGTGGCTGAATCAGGTCTTCCAGCAATTTTGATGGCCGCACGGGAGCGCCCAGGAGATGCTGGAAGCGTTGAGGTGGTAAAAACAGCTCTTGCTCTCATCGCCGACCGCTGTACAGTGGCAGAGATCGATAACTATGTTCTCGATCCAGGTATCGGGCTGTGGACACCGGATAGGACATTCGGGGACAACTGGGAACTCTGCCGCCGATTCTCTGAATTTTCTCTTTTCAACCGGCCACTCCTTGCCGCTATCTCGCGGAAATCGTTCCTGGGAGATCTGCTGAAAAAACCTGTGACGGAACGAAAATATGCTTCGATCGCCCTGAACGTTCTCCTGATGGTCCAGGGTGCAGCGATGATCCGTACGCATGATGTACAGGAAACGGCAGATGCGATACGGGTATTCCAAAAAATGGAGAGATTCCTATGAACCGCTCATTCTGTGCTTACGGGCTCCGCACCCGGCTCATCCAGACAGGAGACGACTTAGTGGCCCATCTCGTAGAGTCTGCGAAGGAGAATCTTCCCGGAGGACTACAAGATGGCGATATTATAGTGATGGCAGAATCGGCCATCGCCACGGCGGAGGGGAGGGTGGTCTGTCTGGAGACGGTGATCCCCCGTAAGGAAGCTCACAGACTTGCGGAAAAATATGCCATGGATCCCCGGCTCGTGGAGGTGGTGCTCCAGGAAAGCGATCAGGTGGTCGGTGGAATACCAGGATTTCTCCTCTCCATGAAGAACGGCACCCTTCTTCCCAATGCCGGTGTAGACCTCTCCAACGCCCCGCCTGGTTGTGTAATTCCCCTGCCCGCGGATCCGGATGCCAGTGCAGCCCACCTGCAAAAACGGCTGCATCGGGAGAAGGGAGTGCGGATCGGAGTGATCATCGCAGATAGCAGAACCCATGCAATGCGCCTGGGATGTGCTGGCGTGGGTATCGGATGTGCTGGGATCAATGCGGTGATCGATGAACGGGGGAGAAAGGATCTCTTCGGAAGGGAGCTTCACGTGACCCAGAGGGCTGTGGCGGACTGCATCGCATCCGCGGCCGAACTCCTCATGGGAGAGGCAGATGAGTCCATTCCCATGGCCGTAGTCCGGGGTCTCGGCGTACCGATCGGCGATTCAGTCGGCGTACCTTCTATCGATGCCTCAGAGTGCCTGTTTATGGGGGTAGCGCTTCACGCTGACCCTGCCGTGCTCCGTAACCAGGGAAAATCCCCGTGAGAGAAGGAATTCCCTGCTTTTTCCTGTATTGTGGATGAGAACTTCCACCAGATCTTCCACTTCATCAATATCGGTATGGAGCCGGAAGGAGTCCACCACCTCATGGGTGGCACCAAATTCAGAGGCTACCTGGAGGTGTTTTACGAAACTTGCCCCATAAAAATCGGCCCTGAATCGTCGGGGATCCTTCAAGTAGAGGATATTTGTCCCCCCTCCGCGGCCAGGAACAATCCCGATATCCGCGGTCGTGCTCAGGACTCGCCGCAGGGCTTCCGGAGTGGCAAGACATAGATCTGCCATTACGAGGAAAAGGGGGGCATCCCTTTTTTTGAAGACCTGGTTCAGTGAATCATTCAGGCCTGCCGCAATCACCTCCACCGCCACCCCCTGATGGCTGAAAGGTTGGGTGGAAAGAATGACCGGAATTGCGCCACTCCCACGGACTGCTTCCACTACATCTTCGAGCATCGCCCGGGCAAACTCTTCCCGTTCCTCCCGCCCCAGTACAGAAGAGAGACGTGTCTTTGGATTCACCGGTTTAAAGGGAATAATCGCGTCGGTGGACATTCTCGCATACATGCACCAGCCAATCACAAAAATGCATCGTATTCATCACGAAAAGATGGATGATACTATTTTTGAGATTCCCGAACGATATTGTACGGGGGGGCTTCATGACACGGGTGATCACTTTCTCCAGAAACGTATTTCTTCCACTATCCACAGTCTGCCGCAACCGGTGTGAGTACTGCTCCTTCCGGACTCCAGTCCAGGCTGGGTGCATCCTTCCACCGGGGGAAGTGCATGAGACCCTACGGAAGGGAGCCGTTGCCGGCTGCACCGAGGCCCTGTTCACATTCGGGGAGAAACCTGAAGCTGAGGCGGGGTTCAGAACCCTCCTTACTGCCTATGGATACCGGACCATTCTTGAATATGGTGAAGCGATGTGCCAGGAGAGCATCACTGCAGGGCTTCTACCCCACACCAACGGGGGCGTACTCTCCTTTGACGAGCTCCATCAGATGCGACCGGTGAACGCGAGCATGGGACTCATGCTGGAAACAACAGCCACCGTCCATGCCCATCGCCAGTCTCCAGGAAAGGTACCAGAACGAAGGATCGAGACGATGGAGGATGCGGGGAAGCTTCACATTCCGTTCACTACTGGAATCTTAGTCGGTATTGGCGAAACCATGGCTGATCGAGAAGAATCCCTCCTGACGATACGGGACCTTCACCGGCGCTATGATCATATCCAAGAAGTGATCATCCAGAACTTCTGCCCGAAAGAAGGAACCCCGATGGCCAGAACACCTGCCCCTACCACAGAAGAGATGTGTGTGACCGTTTCTCTGGCACGGGATATCTTGCCCGCAGAGGTGGCAGTCCAGATACCGCCAAACCTGATCGATGCGGCTCTCCTCATTCCCTGCGGGGGGAATGATCTGGGAGGAATCTCCCCGCTTACTCCCGATTACATCAATCCCGAGCATCCCTGGCCCGGGGTAGAGCAATTGAAAGACTTGGTGAGGGACGCCCAGCTGAAAGAACGCCTCTGTATATATCCCCGGTTTATCAGGAAGGGATGGTATTCTCCTGATATCGATGCGCTTATCAAACAGCTTGAGCAAAAAATTCAGGTGAGATCGTGGTGAAAAAAGGAACTCTGCTGTACGGTGGAAAGGCGAAGACGGTATACAAGTCAGAACGACCAGGATGTCTGGTGATGGAGTTTCGTGATGACATCACTGCCTTTGATGGAGGGAAAAAAGCTGTAATGAAAGGGAAGGGGAGATATAACTGCTGTGTATCTGCCTTCTTTTTCCAGATGCTTGAGGAAAAAGGAGTACCGACACATTTTATCCGGATGCTTGACGACCACACTCTCCTCGTTAGGGCACTCTCCATGATCCCTCTTGAAATAATTATCCGCAATATCGCAGCAGGATCCCTTGTCCGGAACTTCCCCTTTACAGAGGGACAGAAAATCGATCCTCCGTTGGTTGTGATCGATCTGAAGGATGATTCCCGTCATGATCCGATGCTGAACGATGACCTGATTCTCGCACTGGATATCGTAACCGAAGAGGAATTACGCACCATAAAAGAGATGGCATTGCATATCAATGAAATAGTGCAGGAATTCCTCTCTGAAAAAGGGATTATTCTCGTAGATTTCAAATTGGAGTTCGGCAGGACAGAGGGGGGAATCGTAGTGGGAGATGAGATCTCAATGGATTCGATGCGGCTGTGGGATGCGAACACCCGTCAGTCTCTTGATAAGGACGTCTACCGGTTTGATAAGGGTGACGTGATAGCGGTGTACCGGGAGGTTGCCCGGCAGATCACCAGAGGAAAATGCGAGGTGTAAGATGAAGGTTCCTATTCAGATCACCATCTCCCTGAAAGAAGGGATCCTTGACCCAGAAGCAAGGGCAATCCAGCATGCGCTAGCCGACTTAGGATTCCCCACAGAGAGACTTTCTAGCGCCCGTCTCTTTTTCATCACGGTGGAGGCGCTGACTGAAGAAGCGGCCCTGGCACAGGCCCAGCAGATGTGCGAGCGGCTTCTTGCCAATCCAGTGATCCACCGGTATGCTGTTGAGGTTGCTCGATGAGGTTTGCGGTAATCCAGTTCGGGGGAAGTAACTGTGACCTGGACACTCATCATGCTCTCCAGGATGTCTGCGGCGTGGATACGGATCTAGTCTGGTACAAGGAGGGACTGGGCCGCACCTATGACGCAATTATCATCCCCGGAGGGTTCTCGTACGGGGACTATCTCCGTGCCGGAGCAATCGCTGCCCGGACTTCTATCATGGAAGAGGTGCTGGCGCACGTCCGGGCCGGTCGGCTGCTTCTCGGAATATGTAATGGTGCACAGATAGGTGCCGAAAGCAGGCTGGTGTCTGGAACCTTCACCATCAACTCCTATCCAAAATTCATCTGCCGGTGGTCGTGTATCCGGGTGGAAAATGCCAACACGCCTTTCACATTATCGTACAAGGAAGGACAGGTGATCCGCATCCCAATCGCCCACAAAGAAGGGCGTTATGTGGCATCCTCTTCCACCTTGAAAGAATTGAATAACAATCACCAGATCGCGTTCCGGTTCTGCAACCGGGAGGGGATCTCCACTCCGGAGGTAAATTTCAACGGATCCATGGAACACATCACCGGAGTCCTGAATAAACACAATACCGTCCTTCTGATGATGCCTCATCCAGAAAGGGCGTCGGAAAAGGTCCTCGGATCAGACGATGGCCGCGGCATTTTTGAATCCATGATCGCCCATGTGGAGAAGGGATAGGAAATCTGTTTTCTGGTTAATTAGGTCCTGAATTCCGAACCTGCTCGTTAAACTGTCCATACCGCGGCCAGGTATAGATGAAAGATATGCCTTAAATATGACCGGACACTGGCAAAGGGGTGCCGGATGCTCTCATGAAGAAAGAATCCGTATCTTGAAGAAGAGATAAACCACTTCAAGGGATTGGTTAGTAAATCTTCGAACTTTTAGAACAGACCTAGGTCAGGGTGGAGGAAAAGATCGAGACGGAATCGCCGCCATACATCCAGGGTTCCAAATGAAGATCCTCAAAAAATTTCCCTGCAGGGCAGGAGTGGGGGATTTCACCTCAAACACTACCGCATCCCTCATGATCTTCTTTATTTTTGATGGAACATTTTCTCACAATATAACTTTTAATGCGCAATCGGGGCTGGAAACCATAGGATCTGGTCGTTTCTTCACCACAGTACATTTAAAATTACATTCGGTATCGCTCTCATCTTGTAACATAGATAATGAGCATGTAGCCCTAAACTGTTAAATAATATCACGTCTGTGTGGCAGTCAACCCTAGACATACCTGTCAGATTATCGAACTATCTCACCAAGCACATGCTCTCACATGGTAGCGGTAACTTGGTAAAATGGGAGATTCCCAAGGAGATCTTGGGACCGATCCCTTCCTGTGCATAGATCCCGATATCAGGGGTTTAGATCTATTTTCCGATAGTTCTCCATTCCGGGCCTATATAGATCCTCTCCCTTCTGCTCACCCAGCGCAGGGGGGATTACATATGCATGTAGGGCGTTTAGAGCAAAGGTGGTTGCATCGTGCAACTCCTGACTTGCCTGCTGCTTTTCTTCTGAATTAACAGACTCTTGGGTATAGGGGGTCCAGAATTGCAGCT
>JAJRCP010000194.1 GCA_028678885.1 Methanomicrobiales archaeon | reverse complement strand
TCTATAGATCCTTCAGTTCGATCTGGATCTCTTTCTCCTCGTCATTGAACCTAAGAAGAGCACACTCACCTTTCGAGGCTTCGCCCGGATTCACTATTTTCACCCCGTCCAGCTCAGTCACACCCCTCTGTTCATGAATGTGGGCGCAGCAGACCAGATCGAATTTTTTCATATGTTTCCGAATGCTTTCACTACCAACATGTACATCACCCACAACATCCAGTGCGCCTTTGGGTGGGGCATGAGAAACCAGGACATGGTACATGGCTCGATCCATAGCTTTTATTGCACTCGAGAGGATGGTGTCGATCTCCTCCTCTGACAGTTCAAAGGGACAATTGAAAGGGGTGGGATTCGATCCGCCAATGCCTGCGATGGAAAGCCTTCCGACGGTCATAGCCGATCCATGGAGTGAAACTGCATTTGATTCCTCGAATATGTCCAGGATCTCCCGTGGATCGCAATTGCCGGGGACGACAAAACAGGGGACCTCGATGCGAGAGAGTACATCCAGCGCACTGTCAATAGGGCCAAAATGGGTAATATCCCCGGAAATGATCACCAGATCGGGCTCAAGGCCCAAAAAGGAGTCTATTTTGTCCACTTGGCCATGAAGATCTGCGATGAGAAGTACACTCATCATGGATATCACATCTAGCGGGAGGCTACAAAAGAGTATCCCAGCCCTTCCAGGAACCGGTTAGAGTCCCGTTGAGCGCCAGCCTTCCCAGTAGCCTTGTTGTGCTGGGAAGCAGGGGATGCGGTACGGACCGCGCCAGCGGGGTGCCAGGAAGCGGGAGAAAATGATGTACCCGGACACGACCATTTCGCGTGATCTCCTGGATCAGGTGCATGGTCTTTTTCTCATCCTCCTCGCTTTCCATAGGGAGACCGATAATAAAATCTGCGACCGGGACAAGCCCGTGTTCGCGACAACGATCGACTGCTATCTCCACGTCACGGACGGTATGCCCTCTTCGCAATGCCCTTAGTACTTCATCGCTCCCCGACTGAGCTCCGAAGTGAAGATGGGTATTCATGGCATAGGTCGTCACGAGTTCTAGAACGCCCTTGGTAATAAACTCCGGCCTGACTTCGCTTGGGAATGTGCCAAAGAATATATTCCCTTTCAGGCTTTTGAGAAGCTGCTCCACTTTTTCCCACCGGGGAATACGACCATTGGACCCATATGCAAATGCATTCGGGCTCACGAACCGGATATCTCTGTATCGGTGTGACCATTCTACAATGGTATCGATACTCCGGTGACGCATCAGATGCCCAAACATCTGATGGGTCTGACAATAACCGCACGCCTGGGAGCATCCTCTGCTGATCTCCACGTAACCTTTTACAACGGAGAACGGGGGAAACGCATCCAGAAGGACCGTAAATTGCTGCGGATGATACCCGTCACGGGTAGCAACCCCAGCCGGAACCGTACCCTCTCCGGTATCGATATGGTAGAGGAGAGCTGGAAGCGTTCTCTCGCCTTCACCGACAACAACATAATCCGCAGAAAAAACCACCTCGCGATAACAGGCCGATGCGTGAGGGCCCCCTACCACGGTGATGCAGTCTGCAGTGGAAATCTCTTCCTTGAAATGGGGAAAATTAACGGAATTCAGAGAATAGCAGGTAACATCTCTCTAGGATAACTGACTGGTTGCAGAGGATACCCAGCCCCCTCATATGGACCAGAGAGAACCGCGAACGTGTTATTTGCTGCATTAAGCTCCCTCCAGTTCACCCTCATACTGCACCTCGCCTTCATTCCCGTTCACGGTCACCATTGTACCATTTTTTAACCGTGCAAGGGGGATATCCAAGTGGTCGACCATAGGGATACCTGCTATGATCGCACCGAGAGCGACGACTGGTTCCGCCTCTTCGTTGATAATTGCTACAGGAGCCTGGCCGTTCATTTTCAGAGCATAGAGGACATAGGATCCCACCGTGGATCCCTTTCCATGGCTGAAAGCGAGCACCCTACCGGTGATCCGTTGCCCTTTCAGAGGATGCCCGCTTTCGACGATTATCCCGTTTGCCGGATTCACCCCCGATAAAAAAGAAATAGGCTCATTGCTAATCAGTAATTCTCCCCGACCTGTTCCCCTGCTGATTACCCGGGCCCGGAAGATCAACCACTCACCTCCTACAGATATTGCATAAACAAGCTATAAAGTACTAGGGGAAGCCTCCATCTCTGAAATTGCCTAAGCAGGAGCCCAGTCAATTGGGTTCACGATACTCTTTTCCAGCTGTATGGTTCGGGTTTTAGCCGAAACGCTCCAGAGTACCGGGGTACTTCATTCCAAACCATGCCATTGAACTGCACGGATTACCATTTGTTCTTCAGGTTCTCTGCCTCGGTTTACAGAGAATACCCTTTGATATCATTACTGTTCATGAAGAATAGTATCCCCCTAGATTTCCTAATCTCAATCCTGTTCCAGTATCGAAACCATTCTCTTTGCTCATTCCTGTTGTATCGGGAACCAACCACTGCAGATCATGTATTTCAACCAACCCCATACTTTTAACCATA
>JAJRCP010000019.1 GCA_028678885.1 Methanomicrobiales archaeon | reverse complement strand
TCGAACCGGGAAGTACACCGGAACGCACTCCGTTACCCGCGGAAACAGCCTATTCCAACGAGACCCCGGTTCTGATACCAGTAGAGTTTGGCATTTCACAGAGAGTACAGCGATTAATCGATACCCAAAATCCATTCAATCGGGAACCGTTACTCTCGTACCCGGAATTGTTCAAATCTATACCTTGCCAGGGTCCATCGCTGCCTGGATATTGTTACCAGTACATGGTTCCGATCTATGTACTATCTTCATCCAGCAAGGAGGGTAACCTCACCATCTCTATCTTGAACGGAGGAATGAATCAGTGGTGGGACTGGGGATGGTCAGGAAATTCTTATGAAGAGGCAATTGAGGTGACCCTAGAAAACAACTACCAGGGATGGTTACAGGGTGAAAGTCACCTCTCAACAGGGAGCGGTCGTTATTAAGTGAAAGTCACGGGATGCATAGAAAACGTTTTGGATGTGCCCGGAGTGCGAGATCACTTGGTCCGACCTTTTTCTTTTTTCTGTGGATCCAATTTTAGACTTACCAAATATCGACTGACCGATCAACAATAACGAACTCTCTACTGCACGTTTCTGGTGTCAAGCAGTTTTTGTTCCAGATTGCGATAGCCGGTGTGATCGATGCCGGTGCCGATCACGTAGGTGACCTTACCTTCCTCATCGCGGAGAATGGTATTGGACCATTGGATGAATTTCCGTTCACCGTTCTTGGTCACCCAATAGTTGCCGTGCTGCAGCGGGGTGGTGACATCGGCCACCAGCGCGGCAAAGACTTTCTTCACCTCATCGGCCTCTTCTGGGATAAGGAATATATCCCAGAAAGGCTGGCCCCTCACCTCCCCTTCAGTATACCCGGTGAGCACCTCGCAGGCATGGTTGAACCGCACGATCCTTCCTTCCCGATCGAGAACCAACACTAGGGCATCGATGACATGGAGGGTTGCATCAATGAAATCACGTTCTCTGCGCAGCTCCTCCTCTGCCTCTTTCCGATGGGTGAGATCGATGACAATCCCCCGGAATCCCACGATCTGGCCTCCATGATAGATAGGTGCGGCATGGTCTACGATGGGGAACCGGGTGCCGTCCTTGCGCAAGGCGATGAACTCTTCTTTCGTCGGCTGTCCATCTTGGAGCATCTGGGCGATATTTCGTCGTGCCCTCTCTCGGTCTTCCGGTGCGATCATACTCCATACATTAATCTGGTCTATGAGCTCCTCCGAAGTGTACCCGAAGGTAAGGTAGGCCTGCTGGTTAGCGAAGAGGAGGATCCCTGAGGAGTTGGCCTCAAAGACCGGCTGAGGAAGCAGATTTACCAGGTCCCTGAACCGTTTCTCGCTGGCCTGTAGCTGCTCGTCCATTCGTTTATGTTCGGTGAGGTCGATTAGAATCACCGTGAACCCGTGGCTATCGTCTTCAAAAAGGGTCTCGAGTATCCGGGCCTTGAAAAAGTGTTCCGTCTCATTGCTGACGTAAAGGTCTTCCGGTATCTTCTTCTCTCGGATGGCGGTGGCAAGTTTCCCTACAAGCTCCTGGACAGAAAGATCGGCGAGGGAAAGATATTCAATATTGCTGCCAACCACCTCTTCCCGGGATTTATTGAGGAGAGAGAGGAAGGGTTCGTTGATATCAAGAATGCGCAGATCCTTATCAAGAACGATCATCAGGTCACGGGTATGCTTGAGAATGGTCGCGAAAGGTACCCGCTGCGCCAGGGAAAAGATCTTCGCTGTCCCGCAGCATCTTATCTCCACTTGGCCGGAAGCATATAATATATCCATATATCTACCGACCGTGTTCTTGGTCCGTCCGAGTACCTTTGCCATGTCAGTGACTGTCATTCCCTGCGGATTTTCCCGTAGAACCTTTTTGATGTAGGTAAAGTCTTCCTGCACCTTGCTGGATACCATAATCAAAGATCTTCTGGGAAGTATAAGATAATAAAAGCATATGATACAAGATTATGATATTCGATTATGATACAATAAGATAATATATAAATACTATTATGAATTACCTGAGAAGCCATGATAAATGAAATGATGCATATGACCGAACAGAAGCATCCTCATGATAAACAGGGTGGCATGAAGAGGGGCAGGTTATTACTACCTTTACTGCTGATATCGTGCGTGCTGGCGGCATTAATCCCCGCGGTGACAGCGACCACCGGTGATCCCACCATCACTATTGCGAGTTATCAGGTCACCCCACCTGTGCTCCTCCCGGGAGAACAGGGAACGATTACTATCGTGATGCAGAATACCGCAAACAGTGCGAGCTTGACAGAAACTTTGGTGGACAGCAGCAATGCCGGTTCTACCACCACCTCACAAACTAAGGACATTTCCGCGGTTTTTGATTCAGTGAATCTGTTTGGCAACGGACTGGAGGTGGTCAAAGGTACGTACGATCATGTCGGTGCCTTGGGTCCAGGCCAATCGATGCAGCTTACCTTCCTAATCCAGGCACCCGCAAAGAGCGGCATGTACTTCCCAGAGGTATGGATTCGCACCCTAGAGGGCACCAATATGAGATACCCCATCCCCGTCAATGTAAATTCGACTATTGGTGTCCAAAGGCAGGCGATCCTGATCCTTAGTAGTTCCCTTCCTGATTCTGTGCAGCCGGGGGATGAAATTCCGGTAACGCTTACCATCAGAAACGATGGTCAGCTCCTGGCCGATGACGTTACGGTACAGATCGAGAACAGTAGCACGACGATCGCGCCCAGGAACACAGATCTGTATCATCTGGGGACGATCACTGGGGGTCAGCAGAAGAATGTCGATCTGATCCTGGTCTCTGACAAAAAAACCAGTTCCGGACTGACCCGCATTCCCGTGACCCTCCAATATACAGGCGTGGATGGCCAGGTCTACGAACGGACCACGTCGATTGATATCCAGTTCGAAGGCCAGGCTGAGCTGGGATTTGTCTCCGTGGATACCAGTCCCCGCAGGGTGGTAGAAGGCCAGCCCTTTGATCTCACCATCCGTATTGAGAACACCGGAACCGGGGAAGCAAAACAGGTAGCAGCAACCATCGACCTGCCCATGACCGGCACCCGTGAGGCGTTCATTGGCAAGATCAAACCGGGCAATGATGCCCCGGCCATCTTCATGCTGGATGGGGGAAAGGGCGGGACATACTCCTATAATATCACTATTACCTACATCGACGATACCGGTACGCACACCCTCACCCGCACCATGTCAGTCCGCGTCCTACCCAGTGAAGGGCTGGGAGTCGTGCTGCCGCTCGGTGTACTCCTCGTTCTTGGAGGATTCATTGGATACCGGTACTGGTATCTCCCTAAAAAGAACGGTTCCGGGGCACTTCCATGGCTAAAAAAGAGCTGAAAGTAGCCCTGTTCCTGGCCTGGCGCTCCCTGGTGCGGGGTAACCGCTCCAGTGTACTCCTCAATATACTCATCATCAGCATGGTCTTCACCAATATGATGTTCTTCCCCTCACTGATGAGCGGTATAGGAGTGGATATTAAGGAGCAGATCGTCGCCTACCAGACCTCCAACATCCTGATCGAGCCGGCCAAGGGAGATCAGTATATTTCCGATCTCGATACCACCCTTGCACTGGTGAACGGTCTACCGGGGGTGGAGAGGGCTACCCCACACTATCAGATGGGGGCAACCCTGAAATTCAGGGGAAGGTTGCTCGGGACCACTATCAACGCGATACAACCGAGGGAGGAAAAATATGTGTCCCCCCTCTATACGACAATGATCGCAGGGAGCTATCTTGGCGATGGTGATATGGGGGAGGCAATCATCGGCGAATCGGTGGCCGGTTCCCCCAATATTCCAGAAGAGGATGAGTTCAATCCCTCCTTGGGGGGCGTGCGGGTTGGAGACTCTATTCTTGTGGAGTTCGCCAATGGCTTCCAGAAAGAATACCGTGTCAAGGGGATCTTCCGCACCGGGAACTTTGATATGGATAACCGGGTGTTTGTCACTTGGGAGGATATGCAAGAGGTGGTGGGAGAACCCCTGAACTATGCACCCTATATCACCGTCAAGGTCAAGCCAGATTATTCAGAATCGTTTGTGAAGAATGAACTTCTGCAGTACGGTTTACGGGAAAAAGTAGAGACCACAGAGGAACTGCTGAATAAAGGCATCGGGCGGGCACTGGCCAGCTTCTCTATCATCGGACTCATTTCCATGCTCGTCAGTCTCGTCATAGCCGTCGTAGTGCTTTTCATTGTGATCATGATCAAGACCCTCAATAATCGCAGACAGATAGGGATACTCAAAGCAATCGGGGTGGAGAAATCGGTGATCATGCACAGTTACGGGTTCCAGGTGATCCTCCTTTCCCTCGCCGGAATCCTGGTGGGCTTCCTATTTACCGGTTTGATTGTGGTGTATATGACCTATAATCCGATGGTCACTCCGGAGTTCTCTGCGACTCCCTATGTAACCCCATTTGATCTGGCTTTCAATGGCGTTATCCTGTTCGCCGCAACGGTGGTATCCGGATACCTTCCTGCCTGGAAAGTTGCTCGGGAGAACATCCAGAATGTTATCAGGGCGTGAGAACATGATCGAGATTCAGGATCTGCGCAAGGTCTATCAGATGGGACAGGTCGAAGTAAAAGCCCTGGACGGTGTGAACCTTGCTATCGACAAGGGGGAATTCATTGGTATTATGGGCCCTAGCGGGAGCGGGAAATCCACTCTCCTGCACCTGCTCGGCCTGCTTGACGATCCTACCAGTGGTTCCATCCAGATCGATGGGATTGATGTGCGCCGACTCACCGATTGGGAGCGAACCATGTTCCGCCTCTACAAACTCGGCTATGTCTTCCAAGATTATGCCTTGGTCCCGGAACTCACGGTGAAGGAAAATATCTGTCTGCCAGCAATGCTCCGTAAGGACCGGAAAGAGAAGGAATACATTGCCGCTACCAAGGATATCCTACATAAGATCGGATTGTGGGATCGAAGGGATCATCTCCAGAGCGAGCTTTCAGGAGGACAACAGCAACGGGTCGCCATTGCCCGGGCGATAGTCAACACTCCGGATATCCTGTTTGCGGACGAACCCTGTGCGAACCTGGATACTGAGAATTCGCGGACGGTACTGGATCTCTTCAAAGAGATTAACCAAGAGATGCAGCAGACCATCGTCATGGTATCCCATGAAGACTGGCATAAGGAATATTTCGATCGCATTGTCCATCTGAAAGACGGCAAAATGGTGAATTAGAGGAGATACAATTCCCTTACACTCACCAGTAAAAAAGAGGTTGAAGTTATACATTAACTAAATCGATTATTTTTTCCTTTGTTCCTTTTCCGTACCATTCGAACAATAATACGCGTGGGTAAACCCCATCATGT
>JAJRCP010000193.1 GCA_028678885.1 Methanomicrobiales archaeon | reverse complement strand
TCTTTCATTTTTGCAAGCCACGGTTCTCTCCCACCATGATACTATCGAAGATCTCAAAAAGATCCATGCAGAGCAGATCATTAAGAAAGACCAGATCGATACTGAACTCCGACAATTCTCTGACGAAAAAACCGAACATACGCGGATTGTCGAGCGTCACCATTCCCTCGTAAAAGAAATTGAAGGACTTATTCATCAGAAGGACCTCGTGGGAAGTCAAGTTGCAGATCTTGCCCTTCTGGAACAAGAGTATCGGGAACTAGAGCAAGTGCTATCCGAATTTCCAGATAAAAAAAAGCGCCTTGACTCCTTTCGAATTCTCAAGACAGATTTCGATCGCCTTGTGGCTGAAAATTGGTTTGCAGAAAGGAGCATTGCTGATCTGGATCAGAGGTTAGGGAAAATGCGGGCGAAGATTGGCGACCTCGACGCGGATGCGGCAACTATTCAGGCTCTTTGCATTTCCATCAGGAAGAATACGGGTTTAGGTGATGAGATCTCCGATGATATGCTGGAACAGGCAATTGTCTCCCGCAATGGAGACATTCTGCACACCATAAAAATGCTGACCACGCAGCAGAATACCCTGGCAGAAGAATGGAAAAGCTTGCTCTCCAACTGGGAGACGATAAAAAATGCCGGACCGGACGGTACCTGTCCACTTTGCCACCAGACTCTGGGCAGCCATTATGCCCGTATTGAACAGGAGTTTAGGACCCAGATTGAAGCCCTAGAGAATCAGGCATTGCGGGTGTGCGAAGGACAGGAACGCATGACAAACGAAAAAGAACGCATTGATCGGGAGCTACCGTTTGTCAATAGGTTACGGGGGCTTCTGGAAAAACAAAGAACGCGTGACCTAATTGAGTCCGAACTCAAGGAGCTCATCTCATTAAGGGACGGTAGAGAGCGTGAATGGCATGCCCTTCAAGAGCGGATCCGGGAACTCGGATTTAATACAGAGGCCTTTGAATACGCGGTAAAGGAGATTGCCGATCTGGAGAGAATCCAGGGACGATTCATCGATCTCGGCAATAAAGTTGGCCAAGGGGCAGTATGGAGAAAGCAGGTGTCTGATCTTAGTAGGCAGATCAACCAGAAACAGGCGGATCTTGCAGAACTTTCTGCCTTGATCACCCATTCATCCTTTGATCCTGAGGCTGGCGCACAACTTGACTATGCATGTGCAGATATAAATTCTGCCATCCGGACGACGGAGACCGAAATAGCGAGGACAACAGAGCGTCTTCTCAACGCAGAGGAAAAAATCGATACTCACAAGAAAGCAGAAGAACAGATAACCTTACTACAACAGAAGATTGA
Organism: Methanomicrobiales archaeon; assembly: GCA_028678885.1. Classification (GTDB taxonomy): domain Archaea; phylum Halobacteriota; class Methanomicrobia; order Methanomicrobiales; family JACTUA01; genus JAJRCM01. The sequence goes on along the minus strand of JAJRCP010000193.1, from coordinate 2,344 downwards.
TGTCCTTAAAGAAGATACCAATCTGCTCCGGCTAACCCGTTCCGTTATTTCCGATTATGTTGTCTACCTCATGCAGGTGGTTAGGAGCCGAATTGAGAGTGAGGTCAGCAATATTATCAGTGAGATCACCGGTGGAAGGTATGAACGGATCCTCCTGGATGAGGACTTCAACCTTCTGGTGCGTGACATTGACAATGACTATCCCATCGATCGGTTCAGCGGGGGAGAACAGGACGACATCGCTGTGGCCCTGCGAATTGCCCTGTCACGATACTTGGCTGAACTCCATCAGATGCATGACAGCACGCTTCTAATCTTTGATGAGATTTTTGGCAGCCAGGATGAGGAGAGACGCACCAATCTCCTGACCGCGCTAAGGACTCAGGAATCACGATTCCCGCAGATTATTTTGATCTCTCATATCTCCGAGTTACAAGGAGAATTTACTAGTACTCTGATTGTCGAGATGGGCGCCGATCTCGCTAGCAGGGTACGAGGAGAGGCATGAAGGTACCTGATCCTGAGTATGACCATGAGCTGCATATAACAGCGGGCCTTATCCGGGCAACCATTCCGGCAAATTTGATCGAAGGGTTTTCTCAGGTGAGTGGGATATCAGAACGGGATTTCCAGAATTGTAGTCCCACCAGCAGCGGGGAAATCTCTGCAATTGACGGAAGTCATTTCATCATGTTGGAATCCGGTAGTACTGCTCTCGCAATTCTTCGAGCCGCTCAGACGACCTATTGGGACATGAAAAGGTTCAGGCGGTCTCTAACTCCCCTAAAGTTCGCACTCATAGGGCCGGAAACGGAGAATCAGATTTTTCCTGAATTATACCGGTCCTGCTTCGGTCAGGTACCTGGAACCCCTCTTGCAAATGATGACAAGTCAAGGGCAGCCGCCATACTGAGAGATACCCTAGAATATTGGGTTACAGAGCAGATGGCAACGGAATTAAACACCGGTGCCCTGTTACTCCGAGATGGGCCGCTCAGGGTCTCCCACGCAAGCCATGATCCGGTCCTCATCCGTATTGTGGATACCTGCAAAGAGCGGGATATCGACCTTGTTGGCGTGAGCAAACGAACGACCTCCACTTGGGGTGGGGGCCATCCACTACTCTTATCAGTCGGCGGTCTTGCGAAGTCATTGCAAATACGTCCTCCCTGGTGGATCCGAATCAACCCCTCAATCCTCGACCGTTCTCAGTTCCCCCAGTGGCAGCATGGACAGATGTTTATTGTATGCCTCCATCCTCGTGCGAAGAGTCCGCTGAAAGTTGAACTGCCAAGGGATCTTCCACTGGTACAGATTGAGGAAATAATGAACCGGCTTGTCTCCTGTTCGGGTGACGGGCGGATCCCTGGTTATCCCTTTCCGCTGTTTGATGCCCATCGTACCGTTACCCTGACAAAAGAAGTCGTGGACCAGGTACGCAATGACCTGGTTACAGGTCTGGTCGAAAGCGGCCTGGATAGACAGACCTATGACATACTGTTTGGAGATTATCATAATGAATTTGCGAGATACTGAATTGAACGATTCATCCAAATATCGGTTAATCGGGCGGAGTGTCCTTTCTTACCGTTTCATCGCACCTCACGATACAACCCTCTATATCGGGGACATCAAGAAGATCACGGATCGGATAAAGCAGATCACCTTCTTCGCGAAGATTACTGATCTCTCCCATGACAGCAACTTTGCAGACCAGAAATGGGATACCCGTGTCTACGCCGAACGGTTCTATGGTCTTGGAGAAGATGTTTTCATTACAGTCGATGCGGTCCCACTCGGGTTTGTGGATGCCGGAGGTTCATTCCACAAGCCCCGCACCATACCTTCAAAATTTTCTACCGTCGAAGATCCAAATGCAGATGATTTCCGCTTTCTAACCGAACAAATGGGTGAGATCGAGGTGGGCCTGATGCGCAGTGGCCGGGACGTCCTCCATGATGTCCCGGTCGGGATTCCAAGTCATGTCCTTCCCCAGCACATGGGTGTATTTGCCACAACCGGAATGGGGAAGAGCAATTTCATGAAAACCTTCTGCGCATCCTGCATGCGAGAGAGGAAGTTCGGGATCCTGATCGTTGACCCCCATGGGGAATACGTGAGCGGGGGGAAATCTTCCACAGGTGAACCTTCCAGTGGCCTGGTCCATTTTACCGGTGGGAGAGATGGGCTGTCCATCTTCACGATACGAGGAGAGATTGACCGGAAAAAGTATTCAATGAATCGTCTCAACCTCGAATATGACGATTTTAAAATAAGTGATCTCTCAATTCTTTACGATCTTACGGCCCCCCAGTACGATATCATCGAAGCTTTTGACCGTATA
>JAJRCP010000192.1 GCA_028678885.1 Methanomicrobiales archaeon | reverse complement strand
GCTTTTCAAGAGAAGCGCAAGCCTCAGTGGAAATGTAGATAATTCATTGCAGGGATTAGGATGCCTCTCCCTTTCCTCGGGACGATAGAGGAGAAAAATATTATGAAGCAACCAATTCTGGAAGCCGACGTAGTCATCATTGGTGGTGGAGTAACAGGAGCAGCCATCGCCAGAGAGTTATCACGGTATAAATTAATCACAGTCTTGGTGGAAAAGGGAGGAGAATTATGTGCCGGACAGACGAAAGGGAGCCTTGGAAATATTTATACCGGTTTGAATCTGGTCGGATCCATGATTTTGAAGAGCATTTTACTGACCCCCGGTACCCCTTTAACTGAGTTATATCATCCCCACACTCTTCACACCAAATGGTGTGAGGAGGGTTTTAGAGAATGGGAATCAGTTTTAAATGAATTGGATATAAAACATAGGTATGTTCCGTTGACCATTATCGCTAAGGATGAAAATCAGATAAAAAATTTGGAGAAGATCCGTGATCTGGGAAGGCAATTGGGAGGTATGTATGCCGATTTTGAACAGATCGGCAGAGAAGAGATCCTTACCAGAGAACCGAACGTCAATCCGGAAGTTGTGACCGCCCTCCATTCTGAAAGACAGGTCATCGATATTTTTCCTCCTGAGGTAGCAATCGCCCTGGCCGAGAACGCAGTAGAAAATGGTTGCAAAATTTTGCTCAATGCGGAGGTCATCAGCATTTCGCAAGATGGTCCCTATCAAATTGTTCAAACCGGCAGAGAGTCAATTAAGACAAATTTCATCGTTAATGCGGCTTGCGGATGGGGCGATAAGATTTGTGATATGGCGGGTGGGGGACGTGATTGGGGCCTCCAGTATAGAAAAACGGTCATGATTATATTGGACACTCGCTGCAAAGGGTTGGTCAATGGTATGGTCAGGTGGCCGAATGTTCCTGGAAGATTGGATCTCGTTCAACGCCGGGAAGATAATATATTGATAGAGTGCGGGACTTATGATCCGACCGATCGTCCTGACGATACCTATACGATTCGTGAAGATGTGATCAAGAGTATGGAGATGGCAAAGACCATCATCCCCAGCATATCAGAGAAGGACATCATCAATACCTTTACAGGGGTGAGGGTCTTCAATACCCGGGATGTTGAAGATCATATCGTCGAATTCCATCCTGCGAATAAAAAATTTCTCAACGTGATTATCCGATTACCTGGAATCATTGGTGCCCTTCCGATGGCAAGACATGTGGCGGGAATGCTTGAAGAGGCGGGGTACAAATTAGTTAAAAAAGATGATTTCAAACCTTATCGAAAGGCAATACCGAAATTTCGAGACCTTAATGATGAAATGCGAAATAGACTCATAGAGAAGAATCCTATGTGCGGTCATGTCGTCTGTCGATGTGAAACCGTTACTGAGGGACAGATCGTTGAGGCCATCAGAAGAGGCGGAAGGACAGAAGAAGGAGTAAGAATGAGGACGAGGGCGGGTATGGGCCGTTGCAAAGGAGGGTTCTGCGGCCCCAGAGTGGTCAAGATGCTGGCAAGGGAATTAAACATTCCTGTAACAGAAGTGAAGAAGAGAAGCTTGGATTCCCCACTTCTACTCTGCAAGAGTAAGGAATTACTGTTAAGGGATAAGAAAGGCGTCGCATGACTTCAGATCCAATTGATGTATTGGTCATCGGCTCTGGTCCGGCTGGAATGGCTGCTGCCATTCAAGCGAAGACGTCTGGTTCGGACCGTGTGCTTCTTGTGGAAAGGGCTGAAGAGCTGGGCGGTTTACTTTCCCAATGCATTCATAATGGCTTCGGTTTGATCTATTTCAATGAAGATATGACCGGACCCGAATACGGTCAGAGATTTGTTGAAAAAGTGATGGATTCAAAAATCGAAGTCCTTTTGGAGACCATGGTGCTGAGATTAACCCCCGATAGAAAAGTGACCCTGTGCAATAGGGACGGAGTTGAGACTTTAAATCCAAAATCGGTCGTTTTGGCGATGGGATGCAGGGAGAGGACAAGAGAATCAATTGTCATTCCAGGATATCGGCCTGCCGGCATTTTTACTGCTGGCACAGCCCAGAGATGGGTCAATATCGAAGGCTACCTTCCCGGAAAGGAGATCGTCATCCTCGGTTCGGGAGATGTTGGGATGATCATGGCCCGCCGATTAACCCTGGAAGGAGCCAGAGTTAAAGCCGTCGTTGAAATTCTTCCCTATATCGGAGGGCTGATCAGAAACGAGGTTCAGTGTCTTTACGATTTTAATATCCCAGTCCTGGTAGAACATACCGTCGTCAACATCCATGGAACCCAGCGAGTTTCTGGAGTGACAGTAGCCAGAGTGGATCAGAATAGGAATCCTATTTCAGGGACAGAGAAGTCCATAGATTGTGATACCCTTCTGCTATCGGTCGGCCTGATTCCTGAGAATGAATTGTCCTTCATGGCAGGAGTGAATCTCGACCCGATCACGGGGGGTCCGATCCTGAACGAGAGAATGGAAACGAACCTTCCAGGAATATTTGCTGCAGGCAACTGCGTCCATGTCAACGATCTGGTGGATAATGTTACCTTAGAGGGTGAAAAAGCTGGTCAGAGCGCTGCCGAACATGCTTCGGGAAAAGCTTCACCTAAGATGGGGATCACACTGGAGGCAGGGGGGAATGTGAGATATGTCATTCCGCAGATGATCACGGGCCAGAGAGAGGTTGCGATTCGACTGCGGGTGAAGGAACCGGAAAAGGACGTGATCCTGAAAGTTGGGGAACTCATGACGAAGAGATTGAAAGTGGTCAAACCGAGTGAAATGTTGCATCTGATCCTTTCTGAGAAACATTTGAAGAGGATAAAAAAAGGGACGGCCCAACTTGTCGTAAACTGCCAGAAGGAGGGTTAAGATAATGAAAAACGTGAGCGACATTATCTGCATCATTTGTCCCCTGGCGTGCCGCGTCTCTGTGGCTGTTGACGATGAAGGGCGTAT
>JAJRCP010000191.1 GCA_028678885.1 Methanomicrobiales archaeon | reverse complement strand
GTCAGGATTGCCATGACATGCTGACATTCGACCTCATAATTCCGCTCAAGTACCTCAATATTGGTTCTATAATCCCAATCATCAGTCGGAATCAGGCTTATCACCCTGCGCTTTCTTTCGATGTGAAGTTCTGCATCGAGGGCCGAGATTATGGCCCTCGAAAATGCATCCACGGTCCGCTCGGGGTCCAGAACGCGGATCTCCTCAATGATCATAGACTTGACAATGCCGATGACCTGATCAAGAAAATGCAATTGTAGTAATGGATCGCTGCTGTTCATCACTGCCAGCCATAAACCCGCACAGATTTGCCGCTGTTCTCCTTTCCATTTTTCATCGGTTGCCATGATACTGTGTGTGTGAGTAAACTTAATAAAAATAGAAAAGTTTCATACCCTGCACTTCGGTCTCTGACGGAAATATAACCATGGCCATCCCGTCGGGGTGCAACGCATTGCATCCATCAGTTCTTGTCTAAGAACCGGGTCCGTATCATATAAATCGTGTGCCGCGAGGATCGATGACATTTTCTGATAGATTTCTGAAAAGAGAATCTCGGCATCGCCCAACTTCTTCCCGAACTCTTTCTGTTTCTCCAATAACCGGGCGATCTGTTCGTCTTCTTCCTGGCACTCGGGCGCATCCTTCAATATATCAAGGATGCGCCGTGTCCCCTGGGCCTCTTTCATAAGGTCCGTGGAGAACATTACGAGGGTGAGGGGCTTTGCGATTTCGTCTTTTGTATTCATGTTTTGTACCTCCTGGATACTTAGTGTTCTCCTGCGATACCTGGCTCAGGCTATCCTTCATGGCCGGTTTTGTTCAAATATCCACTGATCATCAATAAATCTCCAATACCCTTTCCGGCCATGGTATTCCACCACTTCAGCCTGATCAAGTGGCACACTTGGCACACTTGGCACACATAGGGGGGACAGCCCACCCATGCTCTGATCATCAAGTGGCACACTTGGCACACATTGTACTGGGGTCATATCGCTCAATTTAGTACTAAGTGGATCATCACCGTTTTTTGTGGTGGGGGGGGTATCCCCCTGGAGTGTGCCAAGTGTGCCATGTGTGCCAAAATGCTTCCCCATCAAACAAGAAGGACATGAAGAGAAAGCCAACCCTTTTTCAGTTTGCTCGATCCGGTATCTTTTTGAAGCTTCGATCCATCTCTTCTCGGATTCAAGCTTCAGAGCCCTAGCGGTTTTCCTCTGACCGCCGATGATGATATGGGGCATCTCAACAACAAACCCGATCCCCTTCATAGCTTGGTTTACATCCTTCGGTGAGGTCCCCATAGATTTTGCCAGCATTGCAGCAGTCACGGCCTGGAGCATTCCCTCACGGTCCGTGTATCCACTATATCCCTCGGGCGGATCAGCATCCCCGAGGGCGAGGTCCACTGCGGTATTGAAGAGCTGGCCCTCCCACGATGCCGCCCGGGTCCGGATCACCTCCATCTGCCGTTCTCTGATATAGATCCTAAACCGCTCTTCTCCATCTGGGAATAACTGGAGCACGATGGAGAGAGGGAGAGCGAGCTGTTTGATCCGTGCCTCGATCTCTTCATCCGAGAGGTCCACCATCTTATCGCCCTTCACCTCATGCCAGTGTTCGAGGGCGAACCGCGCCAGGACGCCACGGAGTCGATCTACTTCATCGGAATAATTCACCGGAAGGAGCACCGGAAGATCTACCCGAGTGGTCTCCTCAGGTGAGATGCTGAGGACCCTCCCCTCAGTGGCGTTATCTGTGAAGGGCTGTCGCATCCCGATTATTTTTGCACAGAAAGGATCAAAGATTTCCTGTTGCTTCGGGTCCATCTTATCGGTCTTGATGAAGAACCGGTTGCGTTCAAACCCGAGGTTTAGGTACTTGATCAACTCATGGGTGGTGTCTCCGTCTTTCAAGTCTGCCTCGTCTATCCGAAGTGTCCCATGCCAGAGCTCCTTGTACCTCATGATACCGGATGAGGTGGACTGACCCGAGGCGATGATGGGGAGGAAGCAGAGATCCGCCACGGCATCCAGAATACGGGACTTCCCCTTCCCAGTGTCCCCGAGGAGCCGAAGGTAGGGGATGGTCGATACTTTCCCTTGGAACCAGGTGAGGAGGATGTAGTGGATGATCATCTCCATATCGAGCGACTTAACATCGATGTACCGGGTCAGGTGATCCTTCAGGGTAATGAAGAGGGCCTCGGGTGCGATCCCGTTGGAACTTTCCATGTTTTCCCGGAGGGGTATCCCGACAATGGGGATACTCTCGCCATCACGGGAGATGGGGAGCGGCTGGGGATGTACCACTCCATACGGCAGGGTGAGGGTCTCGGAGAAGGTGAGCGCACCGTCTTTGAACGATGCAAAGAAATATTGTCCTGCCCGGGTTCTGACAGTGAAGAAGAGCTGGCCGGCCAGCTCTCCCCAGGCACGACATTTAACCTCTGGTTTCTTCTCCTTGGCTTCGATTTCTCCCTTTGGGATCTTCTTTCCCTCTACCTGCTCCCTAAGGTCATGCCAGCGATTAGGTGCACCCTTCCCGGCTCCGCCGCAACTGTAATCATGGCACTTTGCGACGATTGCACCGCTCGGAAGCTGTCCGACAAATGCTTTATGGCTCTTGTCTCCTCCCCACGGACAATCATCGAAAATCACTAAGTAGGTATAGGCAGGTCTCGATCTCTCTGTGAAGGTCGGTAGTTTGTCACGATGTTCGTCCAGCCAAGTCTTCAAATCGACGGACTTTCTTTTCTTCTTCTCCTTCGGGCTCTGGCTGATGGATTCACGGAAGAGATCAGCCACGGCCTTCAGGGAGGCCACTGGGACCACCTCACCACTTCCTGGAGAGAGGAGGTGGGATCGGCGATGCGGGCGCTCGGGTGAATTTATGCCCTTTCTCGCCACGGTTCCGTACATCTTACAGATGCGGGCAGGGTTGGCAGTGGTGGTATCAACATTGACGGGGCAGTCCTTTGTGGCTGGGAAGGCTTGATTCAAGGCATTTAGAACACCACTCACTAGCTCGGAGCTCTTCTCGTCATTCGGGAGGTCAATGCGATAGAGAAGGTGTGCTCCATTCCCGGAGTCGGCCTCGAGCGGGTCTGGGAATCCCATATCTTCCTTCAGGAAATCCCTTAATTCCCTCGCTTTTTCGAGGGCCATCTTTTTCTCTGCATCGGTGGAGCTGATACCCTGGACCTCTCGCTCTACATCCAGATCGATATAGAGCCAACGGCGGCGGGCTATTTGTGCGTCGTTTGTTGTGGTGTCAGTTCGATCCCTCACCATATGGATCCGGTTTGGCTCCCTCTTGTGAAGGAGATCCGGATGGCAGGGGTTGATGGTGAGATAGATAGCCCCTGGTGCTGGGCTGCCGGCATCGAGGATCTCGATATCCTTGGATGCCTTCTCTGGATCGTTATAATACCCATATCTCACGGGTGCGGGATTGATGATGCGGATCTCGAAGACCTGCCCCGGTTCGGTAAGGAGCCTGAGAGCTTGGAGGATCTCGGGCGGTGCCTCGCCGGTCATGGTGCCACCACCCCCGGCGAAGTTAGGATGGTTGTCTCTTCATCGCGAAGTGTTTGCTGTGTAGCGTCTTTCTTGGGTGAGTTGCGAAGAAGAACAGCTGTCTCTTCATCATCTATGGGGAATGGGTTGACATCGAACTCCTTTAT
>JAJRCP010000190.1 GCA_028678885.1 Methanomicrobiales archaeon | reverse complement strand
TCTTCTTTTTGGCAGGCGCTTCCACCTTCTTTGCACTGCAATTCAGAGCCGGCAGCGAATACCGGAAAGAGCGCTTCAAACGATTGTTAATCCCCTTCTTCTTCGGCCTCTTTGTCTTAATCCCGCCCCAGTCATACCTGGGCCTGATAAGCCATTCCAACACTTCTATTACCTACTTATCTTGGTATCCCAGCTTCTTCCACCTGAATTTCAATGACATGGACGGCTATTATCTGGGAGGACTGACCTTTGGACAGCTGTGGTTTATCTTCCATCTTTTCATATATTCCCTGGTTGCCCTCTCGCTCTTTCTCTATCTGAACAGCGAACCAGGAAAGAAATGGATAAATCGGCTAGCGAATGCCTTCACCAATCCTGGAGTTCTTTTTTTGCTGGTTCCTTTTTTCTTGGTCCTGCTCAGCCAGTTTCCGGAGTTAGCGGGTGGCAACCCGTTGTTCTATATCGCCTTTTTCGTCAGCGGCTTCATACTTATGTCTGACAGCCGCTTCACAGATGTCATAGATACGCACCGACGTACCCTGCTTGTCCTGGGCTTTGTCCCGTTCCTCATCGGCATTGCGATTATAGTGGGCATGGGCCAGTTAGGTGTTGCCGGAATAGGCGATTTACTAATGAATGTCTATGCGGATGGATTTGTCTCCTGGTTCGTGGTTTTGGCTTTCATGGCCTACGGAAGGCGCATCCTCAACATCACCAACAGGGTCCTGAGCTACTTTACCGAAGGTGCCTATCCCTTATACATCCTGCACCAGACGGTTATTGTTATCGTTGGCTTCTATGTGCTCCAGCTGGCAATTCCGGTGATTGCCCAGTTCGGCCTCATTGTACTTCTTTCGTTTCTGGGAACCGTTCTTGCTTACGATTTACTCGTGAGGAGGACCTATGTCACCAGATTCTTGTTTGGAATGAAAGCAAAAATGAAGGCTGAAGCACAGGTCTGAATTCATTCATTTTTTATACACTTCCCATAATGCGCTTGAAATCTATTCCTATCGTACAGTTATCTCTTACATAGGAATACCATTTGAAAATCATAAAATGGTTAACGTCATTAACTATTTACGTTCCTGTCATCAACCTTAGATTCTTGCGCTCCATGGACCGTTTCGAACGAGTTGTTGAGAATATCTCCGAGCTCGGCACTGCTATCTTTGCGATGCGTCAGCGGGGAAGAAAGCCCATTATGCATGATCCGGAGTATGTGGTGCTCTCCCTGCTCACCACCCAGAATCTCCCCATCTCAGAGATTGGTAGCCGGCTCCATCGCTCCAAACCCAGCATGTCCGCTTTGATAGGGAGGCTCATCCGCGAGGGCAAGGTCCGAGGGATACCTTCGAAAGAAGATCGTCGGGTGACCCGGATCGCGATCACAAGGAAGGGATACGCGGCGGTCCTTGCGAAGCGGGATGAAATGAAGGCCCGGATTCAAGCGGTTCTCTCCCCACTTTCAGAGGAAGAGGTGGAGCGGATCGATTCGTGTCTGAAAGAAGTGAATACGATTATTTCGCAATTGAGGATTGACTGATATGGTTGCCCCAGAGGAACAAACCGTAATCGTTCCCGACACAGGAGGGGAAGCCTCAGCGGAGAGGGAAGCGAAGGCGGACAATATTGCTAAGCGGATCCGCAACCATCCCTGGTTCTGGAAAGGACTGGTCTTCCTCATCATCGTGATAGCCCTCGCCGGGGTGGTCTACTGGAACGACCTGCAGAGCAAGATTTACATCGAGAATGCCCAGGTGACTGCCCCGGTGATCTCCATCAGCCCCACTGCCCCGGGTGTGCTCGATGAATTATATGTATCGGTAGGGGATCGGGTCAGCCGGAATCAGATGCTCGCGAAGGTCGGAGATGAGGTTCTTCATGCGAAAACCTCCGGGGTGATCACATCTGTCGAGGACACCCCGGGTCAAATGGTAACCGCGCTGAGTCCCGTGATCTCCATGATCGACACCCGGAAGCTCCGGGTGATCGGGAGGGTGCAAGAAGATAAGGGCCTTGCAGATCTCTATCCCGGCCAGCAGGTGGAGTTTACGGTAGATGCCTTTCCCTCCTCTCAGTATCAGGGCGTGGTCGAACAGGTGGCCCCAACCGCCCGGTCGGGGGACATCGTCTTCAGCATCTCAGACAAGCGGCAGGAGCAGGAGTTCGAGGTCACGGTCTCCTATGATGTGGATGCCTATCCGGAATTGAAGAACGGCATGTCCGCGAAGATGTGGATCTTCAAGTAATCCCCTTCCCATGGCCCAGAATGACCGATTGAAGTGGCTGGTTCTTCTCACGGTCATCGTGGGCACTTTTCTAGGGAGGCTGGATCAGACTGTGGTATCCCTGGCGGTACCGAAGATCATGGAGGATTTCAATATCCTCGTATCTGAGGCCGGCTGGATCGCCACTGCTTACATCCTGGCGAACGCGGTCTTCGTGCCGGTGTGGGGAAAACTCGGGGATACCATCGGCCGGAAAAAAGTGTACATCTGGGGTTTCACCATCTTCATCGTCGGCTCGATCCTCGCTGGCCTCTCCTGGGATCTGGGCTCGATGATTGTCTTTCGTATCATCCAGGCGATCGCCAGCTCCGCTGATTATCCCACTGCCATGGCGATCATCGCGGTGACCTTCCGCAATGGGAGAGAACGAGCCCAGGCGTTGGGTATCTGGTCCTCGGCCTTTGCCGCCTCTGCAGTGTTTGGTCCGCTCATCGGAGGCCCCCTGATCGATAACTTCGGCTGGAGATCGATCTTTTTGATCAATCTCCCCGTCGGACTGATCGGGCTTGCAATGGCGATTGTCTTCGTTCAGGAATCGGTGAGCGATCGGAAGGGGGTGTACTTCGACTGGTATGGCGCCATCACGCTGGGCATTGCGCTCTCCCTCCTCGTCTTCGGACTGGATCGGAGTTATGACTGGGGCTGGACCTCACTCCCCATCGTGCTCTCCTTTGTCGGATCCGGGCTGTTTCTGTATATCTTTTATCTGATCGATTCCCGGCACCCGGAGCCCATCGTGGACTTCAAGTTTCTCCGGATCCCGGCCTTCTTCCATACCCTCGTCAACAACTTCGTCGTGTTCATGGGAATGATGGGAGGGATCTTTTTAATCCCTATCTTTGACCAGGTCTTTCTCGGATACAGCGCCACCGAGACCGGTTTCCAGTTCATCCCCATGGCCTTCGCCATGATGCTCGCGGCACCTCTCGGGGCAAGCCTGGTGGGTAAGATCCAGCCCCGCTACGTAATTGCCGCGAGTACCCTTGTTGCCGCGGTCGGGATGTACCTGTTCACTGGGCTCGATGCCCGTTCTGGTCCTCTGGACATTGTCCTTCCGATCATCATCATGGCGTTTGGGATGGGGTTTGGAATGTCCCAGCGCACTGGCATCATTGCCGCGATTGTTCCCTCAGAAGAGATCGGCAGTGCCTCCTCTGTCCTTGCCCTGGTACGGAATATTGCCGGTGCCTTTGGGATTGCTATCTTTACCACCCTGCTCAACAATTCCATCGAGAATAACCTGCTGGCCATCTCTGCCAACTCCGTGGTGAACGTGCACGCTCCTGCCGTACTGCAGGCAGTTTCTGGTCTCATGTATCTGGATGCTCAGATCCTTGCCTATCACACGGTCTTTATCGTCTCTGCCCTCTTCATGTTCGTAGCGGCTGCCCTCGCTCTCTTGATCGACGTAAAGGAGACAAAGGAAGGAGAAGAGATTATCATCGATATCTGATTTATCATCCCTCACAGGAGATGAAAAAGTTCAAGGGAGATTACCAGTGCGGGACTACCTTCTCGCAAGAACTAGAAGTGAGAGAAAAATAGGGAATTATCAGGCATGAGCATAGAAGTCATAAAGAGCATCAATAATTTTATACTGGTCATTGGTGATTAGGGTGACCGTAACTTCCACCCTATCCTTTCCTCTTGTTCCAGTGAGAGTTACTGTATTACCAACATCATGCCCCAGCTTCCCTGTCTCTACGACACCATCGGACCGAGTGACCCGAACATCAACATCTCGAACTTGGAACTGCCCTTTCCCCCCACGAAATGTGAGGGTGATGGTTGGATAAATCTGGTCTCTTGTAATATCTACAGTTACACTCTTGTCTGCAGGCATCGTTTGGGTGGGTCCTGGAACGAGGGAACTACCACTTGGCGAGGTTTGAGGAGGTGCTGTTGTAACCGTGGTCGGGGGCACCGTTGTCGGTGTAACTCCTTGCTGGGGTGCTGCGCAACCCGCTAGCAAGGCGACAAAGAGCAAGATGATTAATGGAAGAACCATTTTGTATTTCATGAGAGACTCTATTCGCGAATATGGTATTTGATAATTTCCTATTTTCTTATAATTAGTCGATAGGGATGTTTCCACCAAATTCTATCAAAAATTGTCAATCAAGATAGTCGTATATCCTTAAATGGTCTATATATAGAGCATTGCATGGACGTTATCCAGGCTGATCATCTCTCGAAATCCTTCGGGCCGGTAATCGCGGTCGATGACATCAGTATCGCAGTGAAGAAGGGAATTATCTACGGCTTCCTGGGACCAAACGGGGCCGGGAAGACCACCACCATCCGCATGCTCACCGGAGTGCTCACTCCGGATACCGGGACGGCGGTGATCAACGGGATCAACATGGCTGACGATCCCCTCACCGCCAAGCTGGGCATGGGCGTGATCCCGGAAAACGGGACGGTGTACGGGGACCTGACTGCGGAGGTGAACCTCCTGTGGACGGGAAAGTTCTACGGAATGGATCGCTCTTCCCGGGAAAGAAGGGCGAGAGAGATCCTCTCCCAGCTGGGACTTCTCGATCGGAAGGACGATCTCGTCCGCACTTATTCGAAGGGGATGCGCCAGCGGATCGGAGTCGCCTGTGCCATCATCCATTCTCCGCCGGTTCTTTTCCTGGACGAACCCACCTCCGGCCTGGATGTGCACAGCCGCCGCCTGGTGATCAATACCATCCGCCAGATGAACCAGCAGGGATGCACTATCTTCCTCACCACCCACAACATCGAGGAGGCCAGCGCAATCTGCTCCACCGTGAGTATTATCAACCAGGGAAGGATCATTGCGACAGACAGCCCGGAACGGCTGAAGAAGACCTACGACCTCAACCACTTCGTGGAGGTCTCCTTTGACCAGCCAGTGACCGCGGAGCTCTTTTCACAGAATGGGATCATCTCCCGGGTGGAACCGTGGGGGGACAAGTGGCGGCTGTATACTGAGAATCCAGACCGGGTGGTCAAGTTCCTCGCTAGCGTGGCGGAACGGGATCACCTGACCATCCTCACCATCGCCACTTCCTCTCCCAGCCTGGAGGAGGCCTTCGTGCAGCTGACGGAGTTTGAGCGATGAACCTCTCGCTGTTCGGCCGGAGCATCCTCCTCGTCGCAGAAAAGAACATGCGGATCTACTACTATAAGGGCCCGGTGGTGGTGTTCGGGCTGCTCTTCCCCCTGCTCATGTTCCTCACCTTCTTCATTGGGAGGAATTTGGATCTTATCTTGTTCTATCCGGGGTTCCTGGGAATGATGCTCTTCTTCACCGCCTCCTCGGTCGGGCCGCTCATCACCCCCTGGGAAAAGCGGGAGAAGACCTACGAGCGGCTCCTCTCATTGCCTGTGACCCTGGGGAGCCTCATTATGGGAGATCTCCTCGCAGGTGCCATCTTTGGGTGGATCATTACCCTTATCGTCTGGGGGGTGAGTGCGATTTTCCTCCACCTTCCCCTAGCGAATGCCGGTATACTCGTGATCGCCCTGCTCCTGGGGGCACTTGCCTTCGCTGCTCTCGGCTCGTTGCTTGCCTCACCGGCGACCGACACCCCCTCCAACATCATGATGCTCTCCAGCCTGGTCCGCCTACCCCTCATCTTCATCAGCGGGGTATTCATCCCGCTCAATCAGTTGATGGGGTGGGAGCGGGTGCTCACCTCCCTCTCCCCGCTCACCTATTTGGTGGACCTGTTTCACGGGGCGCTGAACGGGGACGCGGTCTATCCTCCCTATTTGGATGTGCTGGCGCTTCTTCTCGTGATCGGGCTCTTTGTCTACTTCGCCAAGCTCATCCAGCAGAGAAACCTGGTCCGGGGATCGTAAGTCAGAAATCATTAAAAGGGGATGCCGAGCTAGTACCACATATGGAAGAAGAAAGAACCCCAGAAGCAAGACCAAAAGGATTTCATAGACGGCATCGGAGATTTTCCTTCATCCCCGCAGGAGTTCTCATCGGGCTTGGTGTGGGCCTGCTCCTTGGCTACCCGGGGCCTGGGGTGTTGATCGGACTCGGCCTAGGTTTTCTTGCCTCCGCCTTCATACCGGCAATGGAAGGGGAGCCCACCGGCACACGGTATGCAGGGGTAAGGGTAGGATGGGTCCTCGCGGGAATTGTCCTGATCCTCATCGGTATCGGAATCGTGTATTCCCCGCCCATTATGTGGCAGTACCTCATCGCCCTACTCCTGATTATGCTCGGAGTCTGGTTCCTTATCCGGGGGTATATCCGGTCGATGTAAACCCTTTTTTCCGGAATGAAAAAATGAAGATATCCATTTTTCTTTTCTGAGAAATGGGAGATTGTGTCTCAATGCTGCAGGACGATTATTTCTTCTCCAGTGCTTCCCGTAACGGGTTCCAGTAATAGGTGTGCCATCCCTCCTTGATCTCTTCATACTGATCATCGGGAACACCCTCCTGGGTGAATCTCAGTCTTGTCTTTCCATCAACCGGCGTCAATTCGATGATGAGAGTTGAATAATGGCCGGCCGGCCAGTCGTTCGCCCTCCATGTCTGGACGATTCTCTTATCTGGTACAAGTTCCGTGGTTATGCCGATCGAGTATCTGTCATTCGTGCTGAATACTCCTCCTATCTCCCGGCTGATCTCAGCCGCACCACCGGTGAACCGGGCATGCTTTTCTGCATCCATCCACATCTCATAGATCTCATGGGGGCTTGCCCGGATCGTGATGGTCTGTATAATCGTCCTCGTCTTCAAGCTGTATCACCAGAATCCCGAGTCAATCAACAAAAGAAAATAAGATCAGTAGGCCACCCTGATGGCCTCTTCCAAGCGCATCGCTGGTGCGATGTGCGCAACCCCCAGGGAACTGAAGGGAGCCGTAATCTTCAGGAGCGATTCCTCATCAGGAGCCTCGAAGATTGCGATCGATTTGTGCCTGCCGATGAGCAGATACCGGTCGATCACCTTCACCTCTTTGGGAAACGTGAAGTGCTTCCACAATTCCAGCACCCGGTGCGTATGCTCCGG